>JAXKHT010000116.1:0-21199 GCA_036549705.1 Acutalibacteraceae bacterium
ACCGGTTATGAGCCGGTTGCTCTAACCAACTGAGCTAATGATCCGTTTGCTATTGCTTGATAATTATATCAGCATTTTTAATAATTGTCAACACTTGTTAAACTATTTTTTATTTTTTTATTTGCAATATTTTGCCAGTAAGCTAATGTGAAAAAACTGCCCTTGACCTTTTTGGGATTATATTGTAAAATAATTTGTTTTTTAATTATTGTAAAGAGGAAGGTAATAAGATTGGGGAATATTTTATCTAATCCAACATTTATTTTTGGTATAACATTTGGTGTTATACTTTTGCTGTCTGTAATAGGAACAAGAAAAAGCCTAGGCACAGTTACTGCGGAAAACTTTTTTAGCATAAAACAAACTAATTGGATAAAGGGTTTTGCCATTGCTTTAGTAGCGTTTTCTCATTATTATGGGAATATAGGTGTAACCGTAACAGGTGCAGGCTATGTTGGAGCGTTTGGTGTAGGCGTGTTTTTCTTGTGTTCTGGTTATGGTTTGACAGTGTCTAAATTGAAAAAGACTGACTATGCTAAGGGATTTTTGAAAAATAAGCTACTAAGAATTTATGCACCTTATACCATTGCATTTATAGCAGAGTGGTTAATAGTACTTTTAACTCCCTTTAGCTGTGACGATAATATTATAATAAACTATTTAACAATAAGTTTGCCAAAAGCACTTATATGGTACTTAAAGGTGCAGGTTACACTGTATATAGTATACTACATAATGTTGCTTATTAGTAAGAATAATAACAAGCTGTTTTGTGGTGGCATTTTTGCAATAAGCATAGCATATATGATTATTGGTTTTTGTGTAGGGCTAAAACCACATTGGTATCAAAATGCATTGTGGTTCCCTATTGGTATTTTTATTGCTATGAATAAAACCACAGTGTACGATTTTATAAGCAAGTATTTTATTCGTGCAGTTATTATTACCTTGTTTATGTTTGCGTTAGGTTGGGGTCTAATACATTTTATAAGTGGCGATGTATTACACCAAATAATAATGATTTACGGATTAATTGCTTTTGTAGTGATAATATCTACAAAGGTGTGTGGAAGCTCTAAACTTATGAATTTTTTTGGCAGACATTCTATAGAGATATATTTCTCTCATTCTATGGTAAGCAAATGTTTAGGAAGCTATTTTATTATGGATAACCTTGTGTGGGCATTTGTGTTTATAATAGTTTCTGTTTTGTTGGCAATACCTATTAAATTTTTGTCTAATAAAATTGTAAAAACAGTGGATACAATTACAGTTAAAAAATAATTATACTATTTTGTTAAAAGGAAAGATAAATTGTGAAAATATTATTTGTTTCAAATGTTAGAAGTCATATTGGTCAGTTTCATACCAATTACATAAATTACCTTAAAGAAAACGGACATACTATAGAGGTTTCCTGCTATGACAATTCAGCAGACAAGGACGGATTTGATTTTCAGTCTATAAATAAATTTCATTTTATACCTATTCAGCGTTCACCCTTTAAGCCACAGAATATAAAGGCTATATCACAGCTAAAGGAAATTATTAAAAAAGGCAATTATGATATTATTCATTGCCATACCCCAATGGGTGCAGTGTCAGCAAGAATTGCAACAAAACTTGCAAAATCAAAAGCAAAGGTTATCTACACTGCACACGGTTTCCATTTCTTTAAAGGGGCTTCTGCTGTTAACTGGTTATGCTATTATCCTATAGAGAAGCTGTTGGCACACTGGACAGATACTCTTATAACAATAAACAGCGAGGATTACGAAAGAGCAAGAAATAAGAAATTTAAAGTAAGAGATGAAATTGTTAAGGTAAATGGCGTTGGTGTAGATTTAAGCAAATTTGCAGTTGTTACAGATGAAAAAAAGCAACAGCTAAGGGAAGAGTATGGTATTTCTAAAGAAAGTTTTGTGTTAATATATCCAGGAGATTTAGTACCAGGAAAAAATCAGGCTATGATTTTTAGAGCAATTAGCCTATTAAAAGATAAAATACCTACAATAAAGCTGTTATTGCCTGGACAGCCTAAATTTATTGATGACTACAAGGCTATGGTAAAGGAGCTTGGTGTAGAGCAGTATGTAGAGTTTATGGGATACAGACGAGATATTCCACAGCTGGTTGCATTAAGTGATATTTCAGTTTCTGCCAGTCGTAGAGAGGGTTTGCCTGTTAATCTAATAGAAGCACTTGCTATTGGTAATCCAGTTATTGCTACAAATGCCAGAGGTAACAGTGATGTTGTAGAGGACGGTGTTAATGGCTATATTATAGAGCAGGACAACCACCAGCAAATGGCTGATAAAATATATCAGGTTTACAGCGACAAGGCACTGTATAACAAAATGAGCAAGGCATCATTACAGCTTTCTGAAAAATATTCTGTAGAAAATGTAAATAAGTCTTTGGCAGAGATTTACAAAAAATACGGAGTAGAGTTTAAGTGAAAAAGTATAAATCTATTAATATAATACCCAACAAAGGCAGTTGGGTATCTCTGCATAAATTGTTTTTGGGGGAATAGTATGAACAATACGCAAAAATCAAATAGAATAATATCCTATGATATATTAAGAATTATTGCTACACTTTCAATAGTTATGATTCATACCGCAGCCAGCTTTGTTTTGTCATCTCCTGTAGGTTCCTTTGAATTTACTGTATCAAATTTTATTGACAGCTTGGCAAGAGTAGGTGTGCCAATTTTTGCAATGATTTCCGGTGCATTAATGCTTAACGAAAATAAAAAGACAAGCATTACAGATATGCTTTCACACGCACTAAAAATTTTTGGTTTGTTACTTTTTTGGTCGTTATTTTATGCAGTATGCTATTACATTGCTATACCCATAATCACATCTAAACCAATAAATATAGCAGCAGCTTTTAAAGCAGTAATAGACGGGCATTATCATTTTTGGTTTTTATATATGCTAATTGGCTTGTACATTGTAACACCAATCTTAAGACTTTTTGTAAAAAAGGAAAATAAAAAATATATCCTTTATATGTTATCTATAATGGTAGCAGTAAATTTTGTTGCCCCATTTGTAAACTTTTTCACTAAGCAGTATTTTATGGGAGGAGATTCACTGCTACATTACATAGAAAAATTTGAACTTCCTTTCTCAACTGGGTGCTTAACCTATTATATTTTAGGCTGGTACTTAACCACCTTTGAGATAAAGAAAAACAGAAGAACATTAATATATGTGCTGGGAGTTGTTGGATTTTTAAGCACATTTTTATGTTCTCAGCTATTAACAACAGAAAGTGTAGAGGCACACGGTGTTTTTTACTCCCATAACATAATTAATGTATTTCTTCACAGTGTTGCTATATTTGTGTTTGTTATTTACTAGTCAAAGGACAAGGATATAAAGCATAAAAATGCTTTGGTGAAAATATCAACAACAACCTTTGGAATATATATTATACACGTTATTACTTTAAGATTTGTGGACGCACTTACATTAGGTTTAGAAAACTTCTTCCTAAGACTAATGCTAAATTATTTACTTACATTAGGTATTTCGTTTATTTGTATGTATATTATCTCAAAAATTCCAATAATAAAAAAGCTGATAAAGGGCTAGTATTTGTATAGTGTAAAACGGTGCTGTGTAATAACACGCACCGTTTTTTGCTAAAATAAAGATTTGTCTGCAATGTTTTGTATTAGACGTTGCATTTCTGATTTAGATGTTACCTGTCTTGCCATATTATTTATATCCTGCTTTTGCTGTTTTGTCATACTAAAATAAGCCAAAAGAGCAGTTTCGTTCTGTGCCAGATTATTTACTAATCCTAGTGGCACATCGTGATATTGATTATTCATATCATAATTCATATTATAATTACCCCCATTGCTGCCAACAGCCAGTAAATTGCACCATATACAACAGACGCTGTTATGCCATACACAAGTACAGGGCCTGCTATAACAAACATTTTTGCACCTACACCCAGTATATAGCCCTCACTTTTGAACTCTATAGCTGGTGAAACAATAGAATTGGCAAAGCCTGTAATAGGTACAAGTGTGCCTGCACCTGCACACTTTGCTATGTTGTCATATATACCTATGGAGGTTAACAATCCCCCTAAAAATATAAGTGTAGCAGAGGTTAAGGTTCTTGCGTTTGGTTCTTCTATGCTAAGTGCTATATATGCGTTAGTTAAAGCCTGTCCAATGGTGCAAATAAGTCCTCCTATTAAAAAGGCTTTTATACAGTTTGTAAACAGCTTACTGTTAGGAGAGGCTTGTTCCGTCATTTTGGAATATTCTTCTTTGGTAACCTTCAATTTATCACATCCCTTGTTTTGATTTTATGCGATTTATTCATTTTTATTCAGTGTGAAAGTGGTTTATAAGTACAAATTGTGGATTTTTCAAAACATTTTGTTAATTTTTATTTTTATGTTGGAATATTATTTTATTTTGTGTATAATGTATAGTGGCTTATAGGCGAAATATGTGCAAAAGGGGGAGATGGCTATTAGTACAGAGGTATATTTAGATAATAGTGCTACAACAATGGTAAGTAAAACTGTTGCAGATAAAATTTATGATATGCTTATAAATAATTATGGCAACCCATCTTCTCTACATACAAAGGGTTTACAGGCACAGCATAGTGTGGAAAATGCACGAAATATAATTGCCAATCAGTTAGGGGCAACAGCCAAGGAAATTTATTTTACCAGTGGTGGTTCAGAGGCAAATAATATGGCTATAATTGGTACTGCCTTGGCTAAAAAGAAAACAGGTAATAAAATAGTAACCTCTGCTGTGGAACATTCCTCTATTATAGAGTCCTGTAAGTATCTTGAAACCCTAGGCTTTCAAGTGGTTTATTTACCAGTAGACAGCTTTGGTGCTGTATCTGTTGAGGCTTTACAGCAGGCTATTGATGATAATACTATTTTAGTTTCCCTTATGTATATAAATAATGAAACAGGTGCTATTCAGCCTGTTGATAAGGTGCCAAGAATTATTAAAAGAAATAATTCCCCTGCTGTTTTTCATATTGATGCAGTGCAAGCCTTTGGTAAAATTCCTGTAAAGGTTACAAAGCTAAAGGCAGATATGGTTAGCATAACAGCACATAAAATTCACGGCCCAAAGGGTGTTGGTGCATTATATATAAAAAAGGGTGTAAGAATTATCCCCAGACAATTTGGTGGAGAACAACAGGGTAAAATACGCCCAGGCACAGAGTCCTCGCCTTTGATTGTAGGTTTTGGACAGGCTGTAAGTGAAATAGATTTTGAAAATAATGATAAAATTATAAAGCTGAATAGCTATTTAAGAGAACAGCTACAGGAAATTGACGGTGTGGTTATAAATTCCCACAGCAATACCTTGGAGTATATCTTGAATTTTTCTGTAACAGGAATTAAAAGCGAAACTATGCTTCACTTTTTAGCTGAAAAGGGAATTTATGTATCCAGCGGTTCTGCTTGTGCAAAGGGTAAGCAGAGTTATGTATTAGGGGCTATGGGGTTAGATAAAACAGTTACAGATTCTGCAATAAGGGTTAGCTTTTCTAAATATAATACAACTAATGATGTAGATATTCTTGTAAACGCTATTAAACAGGGTGTTAATACCTTGGTAAGAATTTTGTAAGTTGTACTATTTATAGTTTTATTTTAGTATTGATATTTGCATACTATACTATGTTTTACGAATTAGGGTAAAACCAGTAAGAAAGGTTATAAAAATGGAAGAGATTATATTAATAAAAATAGGTGAAATAGTTCTTAAAGGGCTTAATAAGAAAACCTTTGAGGACGCTTTAATTAAAAATTTACGCAGACGACTAAGCAAGGCTGGTCAGTTTGATATTAAAATAGCACAATCTACCATTACAGTTGCACCAAAAAACGATAATGCAGATATAGAGCTTGCTTGTAGCATTGTTGGTAAAACCTTTGGTATAGCAACATATTCAAGAGCCTGCGTTGCTGATAAAAATTTAGAGGACATACAGCAAAAGACTGTTGAATATCTGGAAGAGCAATTAGAGGATGCAAGAACTTTTAAGGTAGAGGCAAGACGTTCTGACAAGAAATTCCCTCTTACATCACCACAAATTTGTCAAGAGGTGGGTGGATATATATTAAGTAAATATCCGCACTTGAAGGTAGATGTTAAAAATCCTGAACTAAAGGTTACTGTAGAGGTTCGTGATTTTAACGCATTTGTTCGTGGTGGCGTAGTTAAAGCAGTGGGTGGTATTCCTGTTGGCACAGGTGGTAAGGCTGCTATACTTATCTCTGGCGGAATAGACAGCCCTGTTGCTGCATATACAATAGCAAAACGAGGTGTAGAGCTTACTGCAATACACTTTGCAAGCCCACCATATACATCACAAAGGGCAGAAGAAAAGGTTTGCAGACTGTTGGAAATTGTTTCTGAGTATGCAGGCAGAATGATAATGTACACTGTACCTTTTACAGAGATACAGGAGGAAATAAGGGACAAGGTACCCGAGGAGCTGTTTACCATTATTATGAGAAGATTAATGATGGAAATAAGCCAGCGTATTGCACAGGAAAAGGGGTGTCAGGCTTTAATAACAGGAGAAAGCCTAGGACAGGTTGCAAGCCAAACAATAGGTGCTATTGCTTGTACAGATATAGTTTGTAATATGCCTGTGTTTAGACCTCTTATTGGTATGGATAAAGATGAAATTGTTACTATATCCAGACAGATAGGAACCTTTGAAACTTCTATAGAGCCATATGAGGATTGCTGTACGGTGTTTACACCAAAGCACCCACGCACCAAACCTGTTCTTTCCTATGTGGAAGAAGCACAAAATCAACTGGATTGTGAACAGCTAATAGAAAAAGCTATTGCAAACATAAAAATTACGAAAATAGGCTATGGAGATAGTCAATAAGCTTGTTTTATAATATTTTATGGAGGAAATAATAATATGAATGCCGAGATATATGTTCTTAGAGATATGGACGAGCATGGTGAGGTAAGCAACCAAATTAAAAAGGTTGCCACTGCGTTAAAAAAGAACAATGTTACCGTTGCATATAAAACCGAGCTTGACCACAGCAAATATAAAATTATGGAAGGTATGGGGCAGTCCTTACAGCCTGGTGAACAAATTGAGTTAATAGTTATTCCAGGTGGATATAAGGGTGAACCTAAAAAATCTGTTGTATATAGTACACTGGAAAAATTGTCAGCCCAAAAATCCAGTAAGGAAAAAAGAACTCTAGAGGTATCCTTAGGTGGTTTTAGTCACAACTTTAAAGAACTACAACCAATAAATAATGGAAAAGACGGTTATTTTTGTGTAATAGATGGTGCAAGTGTACTACTGTTACCTGCTGTATCTGATGATAAGATAGAGCAATTAATAACAAATGCATTAAAGGCTATGAGCAAAATTGTGCCTATTGATGATGATGATAACCATAATGTTTCTATGCAGGGTGTAGACATAGACCGAGAAGAAACCATTAACAACATTATTGCAAATATGGATGTTGATGGTATTTTAGTTGATAACGAAGATGTTGGCAATGCCGACATAGTTGGCTATAATCCTGATTCAGCCTATGATGAATATGGTAATGCTGTAAAAAAATCAAAGCCTACTTTTAAGGAAAGATTTATCCCAATGAAGGGTGACAGCACTAAGGAAAAAATAAGAAAAATTGTTCTTGATTTAGCAATTATTGTATTTATTGTTACAGCTATTATTTTAGTTAAGGTTACTCTTGTAGACCCATTCCTTAACGATAAAAAATATGACGAGATTAGAGATTTAGTAAGCATTAATACAGAAATTGCAACAGAAATTACTACAGATGCTAAGGGCAATGTTGTAATAAAGAAAGCAAAGTCCTCTAAAAACTGGAAGGAATTAGAAAAGATAAATAAAGAAATTATTGCTTGGGTTTCTATTGATGATACAAAAATTGACTACCCTGTTGTACAGCATAAAGATGATACACTGGAAAGCCAGTTCTATTTACATAGAGATGTTTATAAAAACTACAGTGGCTATGGTAGTATTTTTGCAGACTTTAGAAGTAACAAGGGTGTAGACTCTAAAAATATTATTCTACACGGTCACCATATGAATGATGGTAGTATGTTCCAAAACCTTATGGGTTATGGTAAGTATTCAGCAGATATGGACTTCTATAAAAAGCACCCAACAATTAAGCTGGATACTCCAAAGGGTGACCATATCTACAAAATAATTTCTGTATTTAAAACTAATACATTGGACGCTCACGGCGAGTTTTTTAACTATCTAACAGCTAGTTTTGTAAGTGATGCAGAGTTTATGAACTATGTATACTTGGTTAGAGAGCGTTCACTGATAGATACAGGGGTTACTTGTAACGAAGATGATATGCTTCTTACACTTTCAACCTGTTCATATGAGTACAGCGAATTTAGAACTGTTGTAGTTGCAAGAAAGGTAAGACCAGGAGAAAGTGCTAAGGTAGACACAGCAAAGGCAAAGCCTAATAAAAATCCTTTGTGGCCAGATGTTTATTATGGCTATGATAATTCCGCAAAGCCAAATGTAACAACCTTTAAGACAGTAAGCAAGAAAAAAGCACCAGAGTGGTACGACGGTGCAGGTAATCTTAAAGGTAAAGAGAGAATGTTTACGCTACACGACGGTGTAACTGAGGAAGCTCCTACAGAGGCAACTGAACCTACTCAACCAACAGAGCCAGGAACACAGCTGTGTAATGCAATAAAGTTTAAGGAAAGTGTTGTTACACTGGATATAGACCAGTCTGCAAAGCTAGAGCTAATTTGGTCACCAGCAGAAACAACAGACAAAAACATAAAATGGTCATCTAGCAACGCAAATGTTGTTAACCTACAGGCAGGCGGTGTTGTTACAGCATTAACTCCTGGTGTAAGTAAAATTACTGCACAAACCTCTAACGGTAAAAGAGCAACCTGTACTGTAAAGGTAAATCCAATAACTGCTACTGCGTTGTCACTTTCACCATCAGAGATTACCTCTACTAAAATAGGTGATAGAATTCAGCTAACAGCAGAGGTAAAGCCAGACAATGCTACACATTCTGTTGTATGGGAAAGCTCTAATGTTAATGTTGCTACGGTTTCAAATAGCGGTATGTTGCTTACAAAGGGATATGGAACCTGTAAAATTACAGTTACTATAGACACATTAACTGTAAGTTGTACAGTAACTGTAAAGAAACCACAGGTTACACCACAGCAACCAACACAAAAGCCAACACAAAGACCAACCCAAAAGCCAACTCAAAAACCAACAGAAAAACCAACCCAAAAGCCAACTCAGCCACCAACTCAAAAGCCTACTCAAGAGGTTACACAGCCAGTGGCAACAGAGCCTATAGAGCCTGATGTTCCTGTAGTGCCAGAGGAAGCTACTCAAACCTGATTTGAACAAACTTTAGAATTTATTGAAGAGGTAAGATTATGAAAAGTGCGTTAATTTACTATACAGCACGAAAAACAGGATATTGCGAAACAGCATTAAGAAGCTGTACAGAAAGCATTGGTGTTACCATTGATAAGATTTTAGCTTCTGTTACAGACACAAATTTGGGTGACAATATCAACATCTGTTTAGCACAATATAACACACTTTTTATAATCGGAGATGTTTCTCGCAGAGATAAAGCAGGCGTTATGCCTGTTTTATCCTGTGGGTTAAAAGACAAAAATGTAATAGCAAAGCAAATTATTGCTGACGATAGTAAGGGTTATTTAGTAGAATTTGAAAATAAAAATTTGGTAGTTCTTCCGGACTCGCCAGAAAAAATAAGCAAACTGGTTTCTGTACCATTATTAAATTATTTGAAAACGGAGAAGTAAGTTATGAGAATGAGAAGAAAGCCTTGGGCAAGACCTGAATTAGAGGCTTGTAATTTTTTTATAGATAATCCAAAAGAAAATAAAGGAAAATGGGCAGATTGTTTTACAAAAAAACAGCCAATTCACCTTGAATTGGGCTGTGGTAAAGGCTCGTTTATAGGTAAAATTGCATACGACCACCCAAATATAAATTATATTGGTGTTGATATAAAAAGTGAGGTTCTTGCTGTTGGCAGAAGAAATATTGTAAAGCTGTTTGGAGAAAGAGAAATTGACAATATTTTGCTTACTGCACAGAATATAGAGCTTATAGAGGATATTCTGTCACCTGATGATGTAATAGAAAGAATTTATATAAATTTCTGTAATCCTTGGGGCAGAGAAAAGCATAAAAAAAGACGTTTAACACATACTCGTCAGTTAAACCACTACAAAACCTTTTTGAAAAAGGGTAGCGAAATCCGCTTTAAAACCGACGACGACGGTTTATTTGAAGAAAGCCTTGAATATTTTGCAGAGTCTGGCTTTGAAGTAACTTATATTACAAGAGATTTACATAACAGCGATGTTGAATATAACATAGAAACAGAACACGAGAAAATGTTCTCTGAGGAAGGTATTCCAATAAAATATTGTATTGCAGTTTATAAATAAAATTAAGAAAGGAACGGTGGGCAATGAGAAAGATAAATAAGATAAAAGCCATAATGGTTGCAATGGCTGTTGCAGTTACAGCTTTTATGCCTGGCTGTTCCTTTGTTGGTATGTCTGACAATGACTTGCTTAAACCGCCTAAGGCAACAGGAGAAAAAGCAGAAATTCAAAAGCTGATAGAAAGTAACGTGGGTGTAAACTATTCTTTGGTTTATCCACAAAGTGGTGACCACCGTTCTGCTATTATTATGCAAGATGTTGACGGAGATTCTGCTGACGAGGCTATTGTTTTCTGCAAAACAGGCAGAAATTCCCTAAACATAAATATTATGTTTATAAAAAAGATTGCAGAAAAATGGACAACTATTAAAACCTTTGACAATGTTAATTCAGATGTTGACAGGGTTTATTTTTCAGATGTAGATAAAAACGGTAGAAAAGAAGTTATAGTTGGCTGGTCATCTTACCTTACAGGTGGCAACCAAATTACTATGTATAGTTACGCCAAAGAGGGTGTAACAGAAACAATGGTTAATAGCGATGCTATGTATACTGATATGACAGTATTTGATATAACTAATGATGGTGTAGATGATTTAATTGTTCTTACAAATCAGCCAGACCAAACGCTAAATACAACTGTAACTACAGCCAGACTTTACAGCAGTTGCATAAAGGGCAAATTTTCAAAAGTGTCAGAGATAAAAACAAATCCTAACATTATAGGCTACTCTAAAATACAACAGGGATATGTAAATAATAATGTTAAGGGGCTGTTTTTAGACGGTCATACATCTATTGCAAACGAGCAAATTACAGAGGTGCTGTATTATTCTCAAGACAGAAGAATATTAGTAAACCTGTTGGACTCTATGCAAACCAATGGAGATGTTGAAAATATAACAAAAAGAAATACCATTTCTGTTTGTAAAGATGTTGACGGAGATGGCATTATAGAGGTACCATCTCCATATATTCCTGTTATTAGTGACACTGCTATAACACCTTGCTCAATTACAAAATGGTATAAAATTGACAGTGTAAACGAAACAATTATAGAAGCCTGTCACACTGTGGCAAGCTACTCTGACGGTTTCTACTTTATACTTCCAAAGGCGTGGGAGAATAATATTGTTGCTGTAAACGATAACAGCTCCAGAGTAACCTCTTTTTATCAAATTGTATCGGTTACAAATTCCCAACAGGGTTCACCTGAGGTTAAACCGGAAAAATCTACAGAGTTAACCACCCTACCGGAAATAACAACAGAACCACCAACAGAAGAACCAACTACTGGTATTTCTGTGGCAGAAACAGACAGAGAACCTTTGTTAACCTTAAAGGTTTTCACAGACAAAAGCTGGGAAAGCGAAAAGGTTGCAAGAACAGAGGAAGGATACACCGTTATAAAGAAAGAAGCAGGGCTTGTATACACCTGCAAGCTAGGTAAAGAAGGCTCTGATTTAAGCATTTCTACCGACCAAGTTAGTAATGCATTTAAAATGATAAATTAATTTATATAGATAGTATTATATAAAGGGGATTTTTTTATATGAAAAAAATACTTGTTTGTGAAGATGAGTCTGCTATTAGAGATTTTGTAGTAATTAACTTGGTAAGAGCAGGCTACGATGTTATAGAGGCAGACTGTGGCGAGGAAGCCTTGAGAAAATATGAGGAAAACAATGGTGACATAGATGTTGCCTTGCTTGATGTTATGATGCCTGGTATTGACGGTTTTCAGGTATGTAAAGAGCTAAGAAGACAAAATGGTGGCATAGGTATTATAATGCTAACAGCAAAAACACAGGAAATGGACAAGGTTACAGGTTTAATGCTGGGTGCAGATGACTATGTAACAAAGCCTTTCTCACCGTCAGAGCTTGTTGCAAGAGTAGATGCCTTGCACAGAAGAGTTGTTTTGGCTAAGCAGGGTGCAGAAAAGAACTTTACAGAGGAGCTTAAATCTGGCGAGTTTGTTCTTAATATGCGTAACAGAGCATTGCTGAAAAACGGCAGAATGATAGAGCTTACCCAAGTTGAGTTTCAAATTATGGAATATTTCTTCTCTAACCCAGGTGTGCCTTTAGATAGATTGGATATTCTTAACTATGTATGGGGCAACAACTATGTGGGCGAAGATAAAATTGTTGATGTTAATATAAGAAGATTAAGAATGAAAATAGAAGACCAGCCATCAAAGCCAAAATATATTGTTACTGTATGGGGCTTGGGCTATAAATGGGAAGCGTAAGCTAAGTTTAAGTATTAAAATTTGTATATAAAGGGGGACAAATATGAAAAAAGGCATTACAACACGCTGGCTAATAAATACTTTTGGTGTTATTTTAGGCATTGTGGTATTACTTATAGTTGTTTTGTCCCTTGTTTTGCAAAATTATTATTATAATGGTATTCACCAAACTCTTAACGGTAGAGTAGACGAGCTGTCTAACGTGTTTGGAAGCTATACCTCTAACAGCCATACAGAGTTTGATAATAATTCCCGTGAATATGTTGAAAACTTCTCCGACAAAGAAAGTATGGAACTAATGGTTTTAGACTCAAGGGGTAGTATTACAATTACCTCCAGTGGCTTTACTCCAGAAAAGGACATTATTATGGAGGATTACCAAATAGCCCTTACAGATGATGACGGTTATGGAAACTGGAGAGGTGAGCAAAACGGAGAGCATATTATGGCGGTTACCAGAATTATTAAGGATAACAATGGTGCTAATTTAGGTGCTGTAAGATATTGCGTTTCTTTAGAGCCTGCCAACAGACAGATTTTTGTAATGATAATGTTTATGATTATTATTGGCTTGTTTATTTTGTTTTTTGTTATGCTTTCTGGTGCATATTTTGTTAATTCCATTGTAAACCCAATTCAAGAGATAAATCAGGTTTCTAGATTAATAGCCTCTGGTAACTTTGACGCAAGATTGCAAAAGCGTAACGATGACGAAATTGGTCAGCTTTGTGACTCTATTAATTTTATGGCACAGGAACTGGGAAATTCAGAAAAACTGAAAAACGACTTTATATCATCAGTTTCTCACGAACTTAGAACACCTTTAACTGCTATTAAAGGCTGGGCTGAAACTATGCGTATGGGCGATACCCCCGATTTTAGAACAATGGAAAAGGGTATGTCTGTTATTGCAAAGGAGTCAGAGCGTCTTACTGGTATAGTAGAGGAGCTGTTAGACTTCTCTAGAATACAAAGTAACAGAATGAGTTTGAATATAGAGCGTTTGGATTTGTTAGCAGAGCTTGACGAGGCTATATATATGCTAAGGGAAAGAGCCTTAAACGAGGGTAAGCATCTTCTTTATGATGAACCAGAGTTTATTCCACCTGTACAGGGTGACAAAAACCGTATTCGTCAGGTGTTTATTAATATTATAGATAATGCGTTAAAATACACACCAGAAAGTGGCGTTATTGCTACTCAGGTAAAGTGTGCTGATGATAAAATTACAATTATAATCAGTGACAATGGCTGTGGTATTCCAGAGGAGCATCTTCCAAGAATTAAAGAAAAATTCTACAAAGCCAACCAAACACAGCGTGGTTCCGGTATAGGTCTTGCTGTGGCTGATGAAATTATGCAGTTACATAATGGTAGTTTAGATATTGAAAGTGCTGAAAATGTAGGTACAACAGTAACACTTACCTTTCCAGCAGAAAAGGTAGCTGAAGAATAAGTAAAGGAGAGAAATAATGGGCAGTTCTAGAAAAGAAAATATAAAGAAAATAACCTCTATTGGTGGTTCTGCTTTAATAGAGGGCATTATGATGCGTGGCCCAAAGAAAACAATGGTTGCTGTGCGAACAGATAAAGATATTTATACAGAGGAGCTGGAATTTCACGGTTTAGGTGAAAAGTTTAAGATTTTTAAGCTTCCTTTTGTTAGAGGCGTTGCAGGTATGATTGACTCTATGCGTCTTAGCTATAAAGCATTAATGATTTCTGCTGATAAGGCTATTGAAAGTATCCCAGAGGAAGAAAATGAAGAGCCATCTAAATTTGAAAAGTGGCTTGACGAAAAATTTGGGGACAAAATGATAAATGTTCTTATGACAATAGCCTCTGTTTTAGGTGTTGCACTGGCGGTTGTACTGTTTTTTATGGTTCCAACTTGGCTATATAACTTGTTGTCTGGTGCTGTTGGTGCTAACGAACAGCTTTCTTGGATGGGCGACAGATTTTTCAGGTCTTTATTTGAGGGCGTAATAAGAATTGGTTTGTTCTTGCTTTACATAATTTTATGTACCCAAATGTCAGATATGAAGCGAGTTTTTCAATACCACGGTGCAGAGCATAAAACTATTTTCTGCTATGAAAGTGATGAAGAGCTTACTGTGGAAAATGTAAAAAAACATACCAGATTTCACCCACGTTGTGGCACAAGCTTTATTGTAATTATGCTGTTGCTTGGTATTGTTATTGGCTTGTTTATTCCAATTACTCACCCTGTTTTAAGAACAGTTGTAAAGCTATTACTTTTGCCTGTTTCTTGTGGTATAGGCTATGAGATTATAAAGATTTGTGGCAGATGCGACAATAAACTTACACGAATTTTGGCAGCACCAGGTTTGCTGGCACAAAGAATAACAACAAAAGAGCCATCTGATGATATGATAGAGGTTGCTATTAAAGCAATGAAGGCTGTTATTCCTGAAAATGGTGAAGATATAGTAAAAAGTTAAAGGATGTAAAATGTATGACATATAATGTGTTGTACAGACATATAGTAGATTTATTAAAAAAGGCAGGGTGCGAGGCTCCTGCCTTTGATACTTTGTGTCTGTTTGAATATAAACTGAATATGAACCGTCACTCTTTGATAATGGACGGTGACAAAACTGTACCGAACAATGAAGAAAAAGAGATGCTTTATTTGGCTGAAAAAAGAGCCAGTGGCTACCCTTTGCAATATCTTGTGGAAAAGTGGAGCTTTATGGACTGGGAATTTTTTGTAGGTGAGGGTGTGCTTATACCAAGGGAAGATACATCTGTTGTTGTACAGCTGTGCATAGACAAGGCTAAAAAATTATATGGCAACCAATGCAGTCTTAATATTATAGATTTATGTGCAGGCAGTGGTGCTATAAGTATAGCCTTAGAAAAATCCTTTGAAAACAGCAATGTAACTGCTTTGGAATTTTCCCATAAGGCAATGAAGTATTTACAAAAGAATATTCAGCACAACAACTGTACCAATGTTACAGCTGTTAATGGTGATGTTTTTACTGATTATGAAAAATATGAAAATGAGCAATTTGATATTATTATTTCTAATCCACCATATATAATTACAGATGAAATTCCACAACTGCAAAAAGAGGTACAGCACGAGCCTGTTCTTGCCTTAGACGGTGGCAGTGACGGTTACAGATTTTATTGTGAAATTGTTGAAAAGTGGAGCAAAGCCCTAAAGGTTGGTGGGTTGCTTGTTTTTGAACTGGGGGAAAATCAGTATGACACTGTAAAACACCTTATGGAAGAAAAGGGCTTTACTAATATTGACTACAGCCTTGATATTCAAGATATTAAAAGAGGTATTTGTGGAGTAAAAGCTGTACAATAAACGGTACAGCAAAACACCTGTTAGTATTTTTCTGTTGCATTTTAATAGTTGCTACTGTATAATTACATATAGAACAAATATTTGGTACGGAGGTTTATTATGGCTAAGGATTCAAAATCTAAGGACGTAAAGATAAAAGCAAATCAATCATCAGAAGAAAAGGCAAAGGCGTTAGAAACTGCTATAAGCCAAATTGAAAAACAGTTTGGTAAGGGTGCTGTTATGCGTTTGGGACAAAGTCAGGCTATGAATGTAGGCTTTGTGCCAACAGGCTCTTTAACTCTTGATTTGGCATTGGGTATAGGTGGCTTGCCTCGTGGCAGAATTATAGAAATTTATGGCCCTGAATCATCTGGTAAAACAACTTTGTCCCTGCACTGTATTGCAGAGGGTCAAAAGGCTGGGGGAAATGTTGCTTTTATAGATGTAGAACACGCTCTGGACCCAGTTTATGCAGAGGCTTTGGGTGTAGATGTAGACTCTTTGCTTGTTTCTCAGCCAGACACTGGTGAACAGGCATTAGAAATTGCAGAGGCTCTTATTCGTTCCGGTGCAATAGATGTTATTGTTGTTGACTCTGTTGCAGCCTTAGTTCCAAAAGCAGAAATAGACGGAGAAATGGGAGATTCCCACGTTGGCTTGCAGGCTAGATTAATGTCACAGGCATTAAGAAAGCTGGCAGGTGCTATTTCTAAGTCAAATTGTGTTGCTATTTTTATTAACCAGCTTAGAGAAAAGGTTGGCGTTATTTATGGCAACCCAGAGGTTACCCCTGGTGGTAGAGCATTAAAATATTATTCCTCTGTTCGTATAGAGGTAAGACGAGTTGAAACATTGAAAAATGGTACTGAAATGATTGGAGCAAAAACTCGTGCAAAGGTTGTTAAAAATAAAATTGCTCCACCATTTAAAGAGGCTGTTTTTGATATTATGTACGGTAAGGGTATCTCTAGAACAGGTGAGCTATTAGACCTTGCTGTAGAGCTGGATATTATCCATAAAAGCGGTGCTTGGTTCTCTTACGAAAGCGAAAGACTGGGACAGGGCAGAGATAACATAAAGAACCTATTAATGGAGAATGTAGAACTTGCACAAGATGTAGAGGCTAAGGTTCTTGAAGCATTGGCTAAAGAAAGAGAAGAAGCAAAAAATAAAAGAACATCTGGCAGAAAAGAAAAGGTGCTGGAGGAAATGCCTGAAACTACAGCTACAACCGACAGCAATTCAATGCCTTTGGACACTAAGGACATTGACATTATGGTAGAGGACTAATACGCTATGCTTATAACTGCTGTTGAACCACGCAGACGGTCAATGAGTGCTTTGTACATTGACGGAGAATTTGCAATGAAGCTGGACACAATGACACTTCTTGAAAATGGTGTAAAAGCAGGTAAAGAGATTACCGACGAAGAATTGCACCAGCTTATTCAAAAGTCAGAAATTCGCAGAGCAAAAGAAAGGGCGTTAAACCTTATTACCTATCGTGACCATTCCAAAAAGGAGCTTGCTGATAAAATAAGGCGTGACTGTTCGCCAGAGGTTGCAGAGCAAACAGCACAGCAAATGGAAGAGCTTGGCTTGGTAAACGACGAAAATTTTGCTATGGATTATGCTAACCAACTTTTACGCAAAAAGCATTTATCCCCAAGGGGTATACGCTATAAGCTAAAAGAAAAAGGCATTGCTGACCATTTAATAGAAAAAATTATTGATACTTTGGAATATGACCCATATGAAGAAATTATGGCGATTTTAGATAAAAAATATCCAAATTATAATCAAGATGAAAAAATTAAAAGAAGAGCTATATCTGCCCTGCAAAGATTAGGCTGGAGCTGGGGCGATATTAGAAACGCAATTAATACTGAAATCTAATTAAAAATTAGAAAAATTTTTAATTAGATTATGCCTGTTACATAGGCTATGCTGTGCTATCCACAGCATGTCTTATACAATCTTCAACGTTGCTTACGCAACTATTAATCACTGTATAAAATCCAGTGATTAAATGAAGATTAGTATAATAAAGATTATTAATGCAGATATTTTCATAAAGCAATATAATTTGTATAATGCACCACTGCACAGCTTTTGTGTGGTGGTGTTTTTACAAAAGGATAAACTCTGTTCAGTTTTGTTAAGTATAAATATAGACTTAAACAAAATGATGTGATAAAATTAAAGGTATGCGTTATACTTAAATTAGGGTGTTAATATGCCCTGGGAAAGGATGATAATTAATGAATATAGTTGCTCTTGCTGGTGGATTAAGCAGTGAAAGAGATGTTTCTATAATTACAGGAAAAAAGGTTGCACAGGCTTTGCGTGCTAACGGGCATAAGGTGTGCTTACTTGATGTATATATGGGCTATGACGGTGACAGTATAGAAAATATTTTTGATATAGATTATGACTTTACCAGAGATATAACCTCTATTGGTGAAACTGCACCAGATTTAGAGAAGATTAAAGCAAGCAGAACAAATCAAGACCCAAAATGTATGCTTGGTAAAAATGTTGTAGAGATATGCCGTAAAGCAGACATTGTTTTTATGGCTTTGCACGGAGATATGGGTGAAAACGGTAAGCTACAGGCTACTTTTGATGTGCTGGGCATTAAATACACTGGCACTGGATATATGGGCAGTGGTTTGGCTATGAACAAAAGCCTTTCAAAGAAAATGTTCTTAACCAGTGGTATTCCTACTCCAAAGGGTCAGCTATTTATTAAGGGTGACGATACATCTGCGTGGAATACATTTCCTTGTGTTGTTAAGCCTTGCTCTGGTGGTTCAAGTGTAGGTGTGTCTATTCCAAAGGATAAATCAGAATTTGACAAAGCAATGGTTGAAGCCTTTGCCTATGAAGAGCAGGTTCTTGTTGAGGAATATGTAAAAGGCAGAGAGTTTTCAATAGGTGTAGTTGCCGGTAAAGCCTTGCCTATTATAGAAATTTGCCCAAAAGAAGGTTTTTATGATTATAAAAATAAATATCAGGCTGGTTTAACAGATGATATTTGCCCTGCTGTTCTTGATGAGTCTACAACCAAGGCATTGCAAAATATGGCTGAAAAGGTAGCAGAGGTGCTTATGCTTGAAGCCTACTCTAGAATTGATTTTCTACTGGACGAAAACAATAATATGTATTGCCTAGAGGCTAATACTCTTCCAGGTATGACCCCAACAAGTCTGCTACCACAGGAAGCTCAGGCTCAGGGTATATCATATACAGAGCTGGTAGAGCTTTTAGTTCAAGAGTCATTAAAAAAGTATAACTAAGGTGTGAGTATCTATGAAAAAACTTTCCCTATTAGAAATTGCACAGGCTTGTAACGGAAGATTAACAAAGCCTCAATGTGGCAATTTAACCATTACATCTATAACTACCGACAGCCGAAAAGCCTGCGAAAATTCCTTGTTTATCCCTTTGCAGGGCGAAAGAGTAGACGGTCACGATTTTATTTTGCAAACCTTTGAAGCTGGTGTAACCTGCTCTCTTTCAGAAAAAAGTGTGGAAACTGATAAGCCTGTTATTATGGTAGACTCCTGCTATCAGGCTATTAAGGATATTGCAGAATATTACCGTTCTCTTTTTGACATACCTGTAATTGGAATAAGCGGAAGTGTTGGAAAAACCAGTACAAAAGAGATGATTGCCTCGGTTTTGGGAGCAAAATTTAATGTGCTGAAAACACAGGGTAACTTTAACAACGAGCTTGGTGTTCCGCTTACTTTATTTGGTCTAGAGGAGCATCATCAGGTTGCAGTAGTAGAAATGGGCATAAGCGATTTTGGAGAGATGACTCGTTTAAGTAAAATGGTTAAGCCTACTGCCTGTGTTATTACAAATATAGGTGACTGCCATTTGGAAAATCTTATAGATAGAAATGGCGTGTTAAAGGCAAAAACAGAGATGTTTATACACCGCAGTAAAGGTGCATCTATTTTCCTTAACGGTGACGATAATCATCTTGCTACTGTTGCACAGGTAGATAATACAAAAACTGTTTTTTATGGAATTACCAATAAAAACAGTTATTATGGCGACAACATTGATAATCAGGGAATACAAGGTATAAAATGTACGCTTTGTACCCCTAAAAATAGAATAGATGTTACTATCCCAGCCATTGGTACATATATGGTTGCTAATGCCTTGGTTGCAGTTGCAATAGGCGAACAACTGGGAATGACTGCTGAGGAAATAGCAAAGGGCGTGGAAAGCTATAAAACCGTAGGAAGTCGTGACGGAGTTATCCAAAGCCAGTACATAACCATTATTGACGATTGCTACAATGCAAACCCTGTTTCTGTAAAAGGTGGAATAGATACCCTTGTTAATCTAAAGGGAAGAAAGGTTTGTGTTTTAGGCGATATGAAAGAGCTTGGCACAAACAGCAAACAACTGCACTTTGAAACAGGTGAATATGCTAAAAATAAAAATGTAGATGTACTTGTGGCTATTGGAGAAGACGCCCACCACATAGCACAGGGTGCAGAAAATGGAAACACACAGGTATACTATTTTGCAAATGTACAAAGTGCCATTGAACAGCTTGAAAGCATAATTTGTAAAGGTGACGTTGTTTTAGTAAAAGCATCTAGAGCAATGAAGCTGGAAACAGTGGTAAACGCCTTGAGTAATTTAGCTTTATAAAAATTGGTATAATATAAAGTAGAATATAATAACTACACCCCACCCCAAGCAATGGCATAACGCTGTTGTTTGGGGTGGGGGTTCATTTTAAGAAAAACATATACAATTTTACATCAAGGTGAAATAGTAGCGATTTATATTGTTGAAATACACCTAAATAATGGGAAAAGTTTGTATATTATTGTGAATTGCCTGAACGAGAGTAAAGTGGTATAATGTAATCGCAGGCATAATTGCCAATATAATATTTGGCTCTATAATAAATGTTGGGGTAAAGAAAAATAGAGCCTAAAAAAATAAGGCATATTTTGAAAAAATCCTGTAAAATGAAAAGCGAGAAAACTACCATTTTCAGGAGGTCAAAATATGCCTTACACTAATTTTACAGAAAAACTACTGGGATTGCAAG
>JAXKHT010000015.1:0-2559 GCA_036549705.1 Acutalibacteraceae bacterium
TAAAGTTCTTAAACGCAATGCTTACGGTTATCGTAACTTCAAGAGGTTTAGAAATAGAATTATACATATTTTCTCTAATCAACGACAGGCAACAGCTTAGTTGTCGTTGCCTGTTCTTGATTTTCTTATTTTGGGATTACCCCAACTATTGACATAGAGCCTAAAAGAAAAACCACCACTTGATTTTCATCAAATGGTGGTCTGGAATGGTGGAGATGAGGGGAATCGAACCCCTGTCCAAAAGCCATTTACCAAGGCTTTCTACGAGTGTAGTTAATGTTTTAGGATTCCCCACACACTACGCCCATTAACAGGCTGAGTGCTTCGGTAGTCTTTATTGCATGACAAAGTTCAAGACATTACTTTGTTCACGTTCACCACTAATCGACGCCACTTATAAAACCGTGGTACTTTTTACAGTGACGAGCTGCAACTTAGGCAGCTAGAGCAACGTTATTGTTGTCGTTTATTATTTAAAAGTTACGGATTTTATAGTGGTTCCGCACCACTACTCGCTTACCAAGGCTCACAACCCCTGTCGAAGCCTTTACATCCCCATATTTAATACTAAAAACTAATTAAAAAATTAATTAGTAAATACCTGTTGTACAGAATACTCTATGTAACCTGCAACAAGTTTTATAAAATCTTAACTGCTACTCGTATAGCTATTAACTATAAAATCCTATCTAAATAGTTAAGTTAAGATTAATGTAAAAATTAAATATGTCTTACAAATAAATTATACTTCAATTAGTATATTATATCAATAGAAAAAATAATGTTAAATAATCTGTAAATATAACTTATTTTTATTACCTATATTGTTCTTTTAGATGTCGCTCAATGTTTCTTTTTGCATCTTTTGCGGCAATGTCGGCACGCTTGTCATACAGCTTTTTACCTTTACATAAGCCTACTTGCATTTTAACCCTAGAACCCTTGAAATATAATGAAACAGGAATAAGGGAGTAGCCCTCTTGCTTAATAAGTCCGAATAATCGCATAATTTCTCTTTTATGCATTAACAGCTTGCGTACTCGCATAGGGTCTTTATTAAATATGTTTCCCTGTTCATATGGGCTTATATGCATACCATTTACAAAAAGTTCGCCGTCTACTATAGAACACCAGGAATCTTTAAGATTAACTCTGCCTGAACGCAAGGACTTAACCTCTGTTCCAACTAACTCTATGCCGGCTTCCATACTTTCAATTATAAAATAGTCGTGGTGAGCCTTTTTGTTTTGTGCGATTGTTCTTGAGTCGGTTTTTGCCATAGATTTCGCCCTCTTTTTCATAACAAAATATATTGTTTGTTATTTGCGTTTTGGTGTAATACCTATCTTCATTTAACCACTGGACGAAAAATCCAGTGGTTAATAGCTATATAAACATTATTGAAGATTATAGTAGCTGTGCTATGTTGCACAGTATAGACTACGATATTGATATATTCTAAGTAAAATATAACCCAATTTAAGTTAAAATACAATATAATTGTGTCTAAAAACTAGCACATAATTCTTACAAAATATTTACAACTCGCTTCTGCCTTCCAAGGCTCTAAGTAGTGTAACCTCGTCGGCATATTCAAGGTCACCGCCCACTGGTATACCATAAGCTAATCTTGTTACCTTTATACCTAAAGGCTTTAATAATTTGCTTATGTACATAGAGGTTGTTTCCCCCTCTACTGTAGGGTTGGTAGCCATAATAACCTCGGTTATTTCTGTACCCTGTATGCGTTTTAGAAGTTCTTTTATTGTAAGCTGGTCAGGCCCTATACCACTTAAAGGAGACATTGCACCATGTAAAACGTGGTAAACACCATTGTATTCTTGTGTACGCTCCATTGCCATAACATCTCGTGGGTCCTCTACTACGCAAATAGTAGAGTGGTCACGCTTGGTATTTTCGCAAATAGTGCATTTTGCTTTGTCTGTAAGATTACAACATTCACTACAATAATGTATATTATCGTGTGCTGCCATAATTGCCTGAGAGAATTCCATAGCTCTCTCTTTTGGCATTTTCAAAACATAATAGGCAAGACGCTGTGCAGTTTTTGAACCAATACCTGGAAGCCTTTCAAATTGCTCTGCTAACTTTGCTAAAGGAGCAATATTATAAGATGCCATTATTAGAATAAGCCTGGAATATTCAGACCGCCAGAAATCTTTTCCATAGTCTGAGCCTTATCTTCAGCAGCCTGTCTTAAAGCCTCGTTAGAAGCAGCCATAATTAGGTCGCTTAGCATTTCAATATCCTCTGGGTCAACAACCTCAGGCTTAATGTTAATAGCTTTAAGCTCCATTTTACCTGTAACAACTACGTCTACAGCACCGCCACCAGCTGTTGCAGAGTACTCTTTTTCCTCAAGCTGTGTGCTTGCTGCGTCCATTTCCTCCTGCATTTTCTGTGCCTGCTTTGCAATTTGCTGTAAATTCTGTGGGCCGCCACCCATACCTTTTGGAATTCTTGCTTTCATAATTTTTTTCTTCCTGAGTATCGGATAGTTCTCCATAGCGTTGATCTATCGCAAGGATGATCCTATGA
>JAXKHT010000117.1:0-6611 GCA_036549705.1 Acutalibacteraceae bacterium
ATAAATATATAATTAAATTGTAGAAAAATATCAGATTTGGGGTGATTTTTTGAAAATTGAAATGGGTGAGTCGCTATTTTATTCGTGGCTAAGGCATATTAAAGAATGTCAGGTTGTTCAAACTAATTGGACTTTTCCTCCAACACAACTAAAACATTTTTATTTGGAAGAAAAAATTGAGTATTTGGCATTGTCAGCTGAGGATTTGTTCCATAAACAATTAGGGTATGATATATTTGGAAAAAATACATATAAACAATTACTCAAACAAGCTGAAATTGATGTATTGGGCGTAAGTTTTGATGTAAATACAGATGATAGTAATGTCAATATCTATGCTATTGATGTTGCGTTCCATACCAATGGTCTAAATTACAAGAACCCACATAGTACTGTAGAAAAATTGATTGAAAAGTATATTAGATCGGCTATGTGCATTATGGGTTGTTTTGGTTTGTGTAATGGGGAAATTATATTCGCAAGTCCTCTAGTAAGAAAAAGTTTATTATCAGAACTTGAAAATGTGGTTGAGAAGATTAATAAGTTGTTTGAAAAACTAGGATTTTCATTTGTAGCAAAATTAATAATCAACGAGAAGTTTGAGAAATCCATTCTTAATGAAGTACTTATGCAGACTAACGAAATAGCCGATACCAATGAATTATTTATGCGTAGCTGTCAAATGCTGGGTTTGTTTGATAGTCTAAAGGAGAACACGGTAACCCAAAATACAGAATCTGATGTATCTTGGAAAATAAATGATGAAAGTGAGTTAAAAGTTGGCAAATACATTAGAACTATTATAAAACAGTTAATGGAAAATGAGTTGCTTTCAGATGATGAAATAGAAAACTTAAAGTCGCAAGAATATACTAATAAGACATTTAAGAGGAATATGCCTTTTTTAAAAGAAGTTAAAAATAATGATAATATTGAAAATATGCGTAAGGATACACGTGGTTACTACAGATATTATTCAGAATTGTTTGATTATAAGGGAAGAAAATTTTTGTTATGCCAAGAATGGAATGAAAGAGTTAACAGAGAACCTTTTAATAAATGGTTAAATATGATATTGAATAAAGAATGATTAGTTTAACAAACGGGGTGTTAATTCAATTCACAAACTCTTTTGCGTAAGTTTATCATAGAATTTCCCAAACATTTTTGATTTAAAAACAACATCGCACAAAGACAGCAAAACAGCTTTGTGCGATGTTTACTTTTACATAGCAATTAAAGTTGGCATTATCTAAATAAACCCTATTATAAAATAATACAAATCAATCCGTTACAGCCCTCGTTTATAATTCGCTCTATTGTTTCCTTTAACTTGTTTCGTGCATCAACAGGCATACGGTTTAATTTGTTGTGTAAACCTTCATTTACAAGCTCGTGCAGGGATTTTCCAAAAATGTTTGATTCCCAGATTTTTATAGGATTTTCTGTAAATTCTTTTAATAGGAAAGAAACAAGCTCTTCGGATTGCTGTTCGCTGCCTACTATTGGGGTAACCTCTGTTGTTATATTTGTTTTAAGCATATGAATAGATGGGGCAGAGGCTCTCAACCTAATTCCATATTTACCACCTTGCTTAATTATTTCAGGCTCCTCCAGTGACAGCTCCTCCATAGATGGCATAACAATACCATACCCTGTTTCGTTTACATCGTTATATGCCTGACGAATTTTATCAAAATCAGATTTCAGCTTAGCCAGTTCCATTATACAGCTAAGCATATCACCCTCATCTGCTATGGTTAAACCTGTTTTTTCTCCAAGCACCTTGTAGAATAGGCTGTTGTTAAGGGTAATATTAATTCGTGCTGTACCTTTGCCCAAATCTATATTGCTTATCTCTGCTTTTTCTATATTTTCACAGCTGTTAGCAGATGAAGTAATAAGCTGTATCTCTCTTAAACGACGCACCTGTCTTGCAGTGGACTCTATAGCAGAGTATATAGAAGATTTTAACCAATGATTTTTTTCAAGCCCCGCAATCCATTTTGGCATATCTATTTTTATTTCCTTTACAGGAAATTCAAAAAGTATTTGAGCAAGAATTTTTTTGATTTCAGTTTCATCTAATTCTGAACAGTTGGCACAAACAACAGGAATATTATGCTTTACACCAATTTCTTCTGCAATGGCTATTGCTTGTGGTGAGTCTGGGGCAACACTGTTTAATAAAACAATAAATGGCTTGTTAATATCTTTTAATTCCTGTATCACTCGTTCTTCAGCTTCTGCGTATTCCTCTCGTGGAATATCACTTATACTGCCGTCTGTGGTGATTACCAAGCCTATGGTAGAATGGTCTGTAATAACCTTTTTTGTTCCAATTTCAGCAGCCATATTAAATGGTATTTCTTCTTCAAACCAAGGTGTTTTTACCATTCTTGGTTGATCATCTTCTATATATCCTATGGCACTGGGTACAATATATCCAACACAATCTATTGTGCGTACACGCAAACTTGCATTTCCGTCTAAGGTTATTTCAACTGCATCTTCAGGAATAAACTTTGGCTCTGTAGTCATTATTGTTCTACCAGCAGCAGATTGTGGCAACTCGTCAATGGCTCTATCTCGTCTGCTTTTGTTGGTTATGTTAGGTATAACTATGGTGTCCATAAATCGTTTTATAAATGTAGATTTACCTGTTCTAACAGGGCCAACTACTCCAATGTAAATATCACCATTAGTTCTTTGTGCAATGTCTTGATAAATATGTCGCTCCGTCATTTTTATCCTCCTTTATACATTTGGAATAAAAAGCATAGTAGGTACAGTTATTTCGTCTTCTTCCAGTTGATTTTCCTCTTTAACAGCCTTACAGCATACGGCATATTCTTTGGCTATACTCCACAAACTTTCACCTCGTCCGGCGTAATACAATGTTAGTGCAGATTTATTATCTTTAATTCGTGGATGTTCCATATCTGCTACAGCAGAAGTAATATATCGTATTGTTTTTGGGAATGTAAGGGTTATATCCAGCCTTGTTTCTATTCTAAAATCAATAGAGCTACTACCGTTAATTCTAAAGCTAATTGATTGAACAGTACCCTCAACTGCAATTATTGAATCAGCTTTTTCACTTGTAATTGGATATATAAATTCCACAACTCTTTCAGAGTAGAAAGGTATACCCTCGTTATCCTTGCCCAATATACACATATTAAGTTTACCTTTAGCAAGGTTATTTCCGTCCTCAGTTGTAATACTAATACTACATTGTTCACACCATAAATCTATAATAGACATAATGCTGTCGCAACCAGCGTCAACGGTAGCCTTTGTAATACAGCTGTCACTATAGCAACGGTCAACGCAGTTAAGCTGTGCTTGGCTGTATACCAAATTCATATCGTAGTCCGTTGAGTAAGCATCTACAACAGAAGAAATTTGACTGTTTTTATACCCCAACGCAGTGGCAGATAGCTTAACCTCAAAAGCTACTGTATGATTACTGTCACTGTAGTCTGATTTAATATTTACCGTGTGATTAATAAGTTCTATGTTAGTTACACATAAACAGCTTTCGTCAACTCCGTCAGCATCTAGAATTTCACTAAAAGGCATAGTGTAATCAAATAATTTAGTTTCACCAGTGTTTAGGTCAGCTAAATAAAGAACCTTTATGTTTACATCACCCTTAACTATAACTTTATTGCTTATAGCTTTACATTCACCTTTAATAACAGTTGCATCACTTTTTAATATAGCTTCAATGTTAGAGGTATCGTTGCCTAAAGTTACAGTGTCTGATAATAAAAATTGCTGTTGTCCCATTCCCTCAAGAGTAGAAATAGTAGCTTCATCACATTTAACCTGTACAGTGTCATCGTCAATACCTGTGGGAAAATCTTTGTCAGCCTTACAAATTGCCTTGGCACATATTGAGAAAGCACCGTGAAGGTCAAGTCTGCGAGGACTTAATGCACGACAATTAATATATTCTGTTTTTACTTTAGCAGTAACAATAGCGTTTTGTGGGCTTTGCTTCATATTAAAAGATGTTGAAAAGGGTATACTATGGTCACTGCATCTAACAGACTTTTTTATAGAGTCTATGTAAAGAATTTTAATATCTGCATTTCCCTCAACCTCTAATCGGTCGCCAGAAATGCTCTTTGCTAAAATTTTTGGGGTAACTCTGCATTTTAATATGCGTAATATATCCGGACAATAATCCGGCAAGGTTAAATCTAGGTCAATAGGTTGCTCTGAACATCCGTCGAAAACTATTTCCTGCATAGAAACAGCTTTTTTTAACAAAGTGTAATCCATTAATAATCTCTCCTTTTTAATACCTGTCCCTGCATAACGACAGTTTGTTTACAACCTAAATATATTCAGTAAAAATGATATATATGACTTTTCGAATTCAAGATTTTATTTAGAACTGCTACAAGTGCATAAAATATGGGGTATGAAAGAAAATATAATATTGAATGTTTTTAATAAATTAATCACTAATATAGAAAATTATGAAAATATAAAACGTGAAAAAATTTAGTCTAAAATTGTGCAAATTGACGAAGTTATTATAAAGTTCTAATTGAGTATGAATAAATATTGAAAATAAAATTTTTGTAGGTTATAATAAATTAACAGATTAATGAAATGGTTGAAATATCATTTTGTATAAAAATATTTAAGGAGATGATGTGATGGAGTTATCAATGGCTGAAAGAGTTACCACTTCGTTAACTATTTTGTTAACTGGTTTTATTGTGGTGTTTTTGGTTCTTATTTTGTTGATAGGTCTTATTAAATTATATGGTACAATAGTTACTAAATTACTTGAAGTTTCAGAAGCAAAAAAAGCAGAAAAAGAACAAGCCTTATCAAATTCCACTAAAGAAACAGAATATACAACAAAATCAACCCCAGTGGCTAGTTCACAGGTATCTGCTACACAGGATAACAACGGAATTCCAGAAGAGATTATTGCTGTTATTGCTGCAGCGGTTGATGCTATGTATGGTCAGGGTGCTGTAAAGGTTAAGTCAATTAAAAAAGTTCCTCAATCTCGTCCGGTATGGGGTACTGCGGGAATTATGGATAATACCAGACCGTTTTAATGTGCTTTTAATGTATCGGAGAAAGGAATGTGTTGAATGGAAATTTTATATGGATTTTGGGATTCCCTTGTAGGTTTATACCAAGACTCGGGTTTATGTTATCTGGTTTGGCAAAACTATGTAATGATTTTAGTGTCTATAGTTTTGTTATACTTAGCTATTAAAAAGCAATATGAGCCAATGTTGCTGTTACCAATAGCGTTTGGTATGTTACTTGTAAATTTATATCCAAATATTATGGGGGCACCGTCCAACGAGTTAATACCTGTTGCTGAATATATGGCTTCACACGGTGGAGAAGTTGCTTCCTATGCTACTACGGTAATGAATGGTGTTGAATATTACAGTGTGCCTACCTATGGTGGATTGTTATATTATCTATATCAGGGTGTTAAACTTGGTATCTATCCACCACTAATCTTCCTAGGCGTAGGTGCTATGACAGACTTTGGTCCACTAATTGCTAACCCAAAAAGCTTTATTTTGGGTGCCGCTGCTCAAATTGGTATTTTTGTTACATTTATAGGTGCGTTGTTAATATTTGGTTTTACACCTCAAGAGGCTGGTGCTATAAGTATTATTGGTGGTGCAGATGGCCCTACAGCTATATTTGTAACCTCAAAACTGGCTCCTCATTTGTTAGGCCCTATTGCTGTTGCGGCTTACTCCTATATGGCATTAGTTCCAATTATTCAGCCTCCTATAATGAAGGCTCTTACAACAAAAGAAGAAAGATCTATAGTAATGACTCAGCTAAGACCTGTTTCAAAGCTAGAAAAAATTATCTTCCCTATTCTAGTTGTTATAGTTGTTGCAATTTTCCTACCAGATGCTACACCACTTGTTGGTATGCTTATGCTTGGTAACCTATTTAAGGAAAGTGGCGTTGTAGATAGATTATTTAAAACAGCACAAAACGAACTTATGAATATAGTAACAATATTCCTTGGTGTAACAGTTGGTGCTACTGCAACAGGTACAGTTTTCTTAACTTTGGATACACTGAAAATTGTAGGTTTAGGTTTAGTTGCTTTCTGTGTAGGTACAGCATTTGGCGTAATTTTTGGTAAAATTATGTGTTGGGCAACAAAGGGTAAGGTTAATCCTCTTATCGGTAGTGCAGGTGTTTCAGCAGTACCAATGGCTGCTCGTGTTGCACAAAAGGTTGGTCAAGAAGAAAACCCACTTAACTTCCTATTAATGCACGCTATGGGCCCTAATGTAGCAGGTGTTATTGGTTCAGCAGTTGCAGCTGGCGTATTATTAAGTGTACTTGGATAATAACCATAGTAAAATATATTAAAAATTAACAAAAGCAGATAACAGCCACCGTGCTTGTTATCTGCTTATCTTTTTTCTAAAATATAATATTCAACAAAATTCCTCCAAAACACGCTAATAATTCTATCTATTACTTTACTTTAGCTCAAAAAAAGTGATATTATACTAATGTAACGTTATACCAATTATAAAACAGGAGGAAAAAATATGAAACTTAAAAGTAAAAAAATAATATCTATA
>JAXKHT010000118.1:0-12480 GCA_036549705.1 Acutalibacteraceae bacterium
GCTTTCATTCTTGGAACCTATCACGGCTTACCTAAGAAAAAATTGCAGATGTACCTTGACGAATTCTGTTATCGTTTTAATCGTCGCCATTTCAACGATTTGTGTGACAGATTAATTAACGCTGTTGCTCTTTCAGCTTTTGCGGACTTAAAGGGATATCCAGATTTTTTTATTATTTTTTTAGACTCTATTTTTCTTTACCCCAACATTTATTATAAAGCCATATAACATAAGGAAATAGAATAACAAATAACACATTACTACCTAATTAATTCTCCCAAAAGAATGTATCTTGTTAATAAAACTTAACAATGAATCATTTCCCGACTATATCATATTTAACCTCTTTAATTTTTTTGTCCTCTATCTTTAAAATTCTATCAGATATTTCAAGGGCATTAATTTTGTGAGTAACAAAAATAACAGTTTTATTTTTACAGTGAGTTTTAATATTTTTTAATAGCTGTTTTTCAGTTTCTTCGTCAAGGGCAGATGTAACCTCGTCAAACAATAAAATTGGTGCATCTTTTATTAATGCTCTGGCAATAGAAATTCGCTGTAACTGTCCCTCTGAAAAACCTTTTCCACTTTCACCAATGTACGAGTTTATTCCTTGTGGAAGCTTACTTACAAATTCGTAAGCACAAGATAATTTTAGAACAGTTACAATTTCATCATCTGTGGCAGTTGGTTTTATAAGTCTTAAATTTTCTGCAATAGTTCCATCTATTATAGTATTACCTTGAGGAACATAGGCTATTAATTCTCTTGTACAAGGACTTGCTTGGATTGTATCTTTGTAAATATTTTCAAATTCAATTTTTCCACTGTTACATTGTAATAACCCTAAAATAAGCCTAAATAATGTAGTTTTTCCAATGCCGGAGTCACCTATAACTGCTACAGTTTCACCAATTTTTGTTGAAAAACTACAATCCTCAATTATATTTACATCTTTTTTATTATCATAACTAAATGTGACTTTTTTACAATTTATAATTACTCCTGTATTAAAGGATTTATTAATGAATTGTCTTTCGGCGTCAGTAGTCAGCGTTTCTTCTATAGGCAATTCTTCAATAGCTATAATTCTGGTGGCAGATGTTCCCAAATTAATGGTATATGGAATGATTTTTAACATTGACGAAAATGAATTCGACAAAGAAAATGTTAGCTGTAGAAACATAACCATTGTTCCGTAAGAAATAAAACCACCCCATAAGCGATAAATTCCCCACGCATACGAGATAAATGTAATAATCATACTAACAATACTCATAATAATTTGCATAGTTATGGTAACTTTATTATAATCTAAATTTTCTTTTTTATATACCTTTTGCTTATTGGCTAATTTTTCGTTTATAATATTTGAAATACCAAAGGCTTTTATATATTGCAGATTATGAAATGAATCCTCTTGAAAGGAAATCATATCAGCATTAAGCTCTTTTATTTTTAGATTATGCTTTCTCATTTTTACCAATGTAAATCTAGACAGCAACGCAGAAAAAGGAGCTGATAGCAAAGCTATAATTGCCATTACAGCGTCATTTGATACAATTAATATAAAGGAATATATAAATTGAGTTAAGTAAGACAATACCATTGGAAACCAATTCATTATTCCAGAAGAAACTGAAGAAACATCGCTGTTTAATCTGTTAATTAGGTCACCTTTTCTATAATCTCTAAGACTTTCCCATTGTGCATCAAATATATTTTTATAAACCTTAATTTGCATTTCATTTTGTATTTTTATGGATATTTTGGCTCTAACCCTTGAACTTAATGCAGAGAAAATAATTCTTGAAAGCATAAGCCCAACTGCAAAAACTGCAATGGATAAAACATTGTTTTCCTTTGCTCCTGTTACAGCATCAATTATATATTTTAAACATAGACTAGTTGTTAAGGAAAAAACATTAATTAATACCGAGCATAATGTTACAAGTGCTATCTCTTTTTTATAATGCTTGCTTATACCCAACAGCCAACCTATTTCCTTTTTTAGTCCTATTAACTTTTCTTTTTTATGTTTAGCTTCTTTTAACAGCATAATAAACCTCTTTATTGCAAATATAGAAAAATTATAACATATAATCTTTTGAATTTACAATAATCCGTAGTAAATATATTGATTAATTAATTTATAAAGAGTAAAATATACTGTAGTATAATGATGGAGGTATATAAATGAACAATAACTATATTCTAAGAAAGGTTGCCGACGAATATATGTTGGTTCCTATAGGTGATAACACAGTTGTTGTTAGACTAAATGAAACAGGAGCCTTTATCTGGGAGCAATACAATGCAGGATACGATGCTGATGCTATAGCAACCGCCCTAACTGAAAAATATATAGTAAGTAAAGAACAAGCTACAGAAGATGTAGAAAAGATTTTAATATATTTAAAGGAACATTCTGTAATATAAAAATAAGGTGAGTGAATATAATGAATAAAATTTTGGAAGAAACAAAAATCGTTGTTAATGAGCTATTAGAAAGAGCCAAGTTATCAAAAGGGAGTATCTGCGTAATTGGTTGCTCTACCAGTGAAATAACAGGTAATAACCCAGGAACAAATTCAACACCAGAGATAGCAAAAGCTGTTTTTGACGTTATATATGAAATTCTAAAGGAAAAAGAGATTTATATAGCAGCACAGTGCTGTGAACATTTAAATAGAGCAATAGTTATAGAAAGTGCTGTAGCTGAAAAATACGGTTATGAGCCTGTAAATGTTATTCCACAACCAAAGGCAGGTGGTTCTTTTGCCACAGCAACTTATAAAGGACTTGAAAATCCTGTTGTTGTTGAAAAGATAAAAGCTCACGCAGGTATAGATATTGGTGGAGTTTTAATAGGTATGCATCTAAAGGATACAGCAGTTCCTGTGCCACTAAAGCAACGAACAATAGGCGAAGCAAGAATTATTGCTGCAAGAACCAGACCTAAATTTGTTGGCGGTGTACGAGCAGTATATGACGAAACATTAATGTAAGAGGTAACAACTATGGATAATATGATGCATAACGATATATTATCGTCAGGTATACAGGATTATAAAGAGGAATTTCTTGAGATTTTTAATCAATACGTAACTCGTCCCGGAAAAGACAAACTTTTGGATTGGATGAGCAAAACAGATTTTTTCTCTACCCCTGCAAGTACAAAATACCACTGTGCCTGTCCACAAGGTTTAGTAATGCATAGTGTTAGTGTTTTTAATGTGATGATGGAAAAACATTTTGACGAAGAAAATGATAGTGTAGAAAGCTTTGCTATAACAGCCTTACTTCACGATTTGTGCAAGGCTAATTTTTACAAATCCTCTACACGAAATGTAAAGAATGAAGAAACAGGAAAATGGGAAAAGGTTCCCTATTATGTGGTTGAAGATGCTTTCCCTTATGGTCACGGTGAAAAATCAGTATTTTTAATAGAACGCTTTATGCGACTTAAAATTGATGAAGCTATGGCAATTCGTTGGCATATGGGAGGTTTTGATGAATCTGCCAGCTACTCTATGAGCCAAGCATACGAAAAATTCCCATTGGCTGTTAAATTGCACCTGTCTGACCTTGAGTCTACATACTTACGAGAAAAGCATACGTCTATAATAACTAATAGATAATGTGTATATATAGTAAAATTTAAATTAGACTAATTTATTCTTCTTAATTAATGCCTAAAAAACCATTTGAACCTCTTGCTACTACCTCAAGAGGTTCAAATGGTTTTTTGATATAATCATCAGCACCTAATTCAAGACCGATAACCTTATCATCTAATTGGACTTTTGCTGAAATTATCATAACAGGAATTTCGTAATCTACACGCAACCTTTTTAGCAACTCATAGCCATTCATTCTTGGCATCATAATATCAATTATCGCCAAATCTATATCAAAGCGTTGCATAATCATATATGCCATCTCTCCGTCATAGGCTTCGTAAACATTGATATTTTCCTTTTCGAGAAATAGACGAAGAACAGAGATAATTTCCTTTTCGTCATCTGCAATTAAAACATTAAAGTTTTTATCCATATAGTTTTGCCACCTTTGTAAATTTGTTGCTATTTACTACAAAAGTTCTTTTATTGCAGTTTACAAAAATTTCCTGTTCCGTTATATCCTTACCCATTATACGGACAAGGGTGTTTGAATTTTCATCAATAACCAAATAATATGTTCCCATATCAGAAATTATATCTGCCTCATCTACAATACCAGCTAATGGTGTTACAAGAGCGATAAACCAATCAAAGGCTATTTCCTTTTTGCTCATCTTTTTTCTTCTCATTAAAGCATAGATTTCTTTAGCACCGTTGTACTTTTTAATAATATCATTTTTGTTCATAGTTTCCTCCAGTAATTTTAATAAATTTTCTTCTGTGGTTATTATATTAAAAGATAATCATTAAAACAGTACACAAGTAATCTTACATTAACATTACATTTTTGATTACTTATTTTCTAAAATATCATCAACTGTATACTCTGCTATGGTTCTTGTATTGTAAACCCTTACAACGGTGTCTTCGTTTACTTTAATATAACGACCCTCTGTGTCGGAATATTTATATTCCCCTGCCATTACATAACCACCATAACCGTCATATTGGTCTGTATAATTTTCATCTCCTAATGATACAAAATCAAACTTGTACCTATAGTATGAAAAGTATGAATTATACTGAATTTGTTCATTATAAATATCTGTTAGGAAAAATCTTGTAAGGTCTACTAAATATTCTGTAAGCTGTTGGTAAGATGTTATTGATTTTTCTTTTATATCAAATCTTGGGTCGATTAAAACAACATTTTCTGTAAGTTCATTGATACTTGGGATTTTTCCATACAGCTTTTGCTCATCTGCTTTATATCTTGAAGATATAAAATCTATAGTTGCATTAAATTTTTTTGATAATGATTTATTCAGTGTTTCTACTTTGTAATTAGTAATATAATATTCTAAATCCTCTATCCCCTTTGTATCATTATAATATACTTCTAGAAAATCTTCATTTGCCACTTCCAAAGAATTTCTATCTATTACTATATTAAATTCACTATCCATATAGTTTGTTGACATTGTCAAGGTATATTGGTAAATTTCATCTACTGCAAAAAAAGTTGAACGTTTTTCTGTAGCGTCTTTTTCTATGGTGAAATTGCCATCACCATATTTATCTGTAAGATACTTAGTAGCAGTTTGTTTTGCTTGGATTAAATCATCTGCATACTGTTTTTCTTTTTTATCTAAAGAAATATTGTTGTTTATTACCTCTAGGGATAGAGATGTTACCAAACACATTACTACTATAAAAATTGATTTAACAACTACAGGCAAAGCATCTTCTTGTTGGTATGTACCATTAAACTGAGCATATGCAATGGCTGTTTCAAGTTTTTTGCTGTGTACTATTCTAATACTTATACTTATAATCAGCATTATTAAAAAAACAAAAATAGCATATCCACTGAAAATTATAAAGGTCAGCACATACCATCCCATAGTATCTGCCATTACACTTGAAAAAATAAATACTGGGACTATACTAAGAATAGAAGAAATTTCTATTGCAAATAATGACTTCCATACATTTTTATTTTTCATTTTTACAGCCTTAACTAAAAATACCAGCTGTATTACAAATAAAACAATATAATAGATTCCAGAAAACATATAAACACCTCTGTAATTAATTTTATATAATCTTGTGTATTTATTGATTATTTTACAATATTGCAAATTTTGTTTTATACAACAGATTATTATTAGTGTAACATATCTATAAATAATTTGCTATGTGAATAATACACTTATTTACAAATATATTTTGTTCCTTTTGACTTTAGTTTTACTATGTGATATAATTTTTACGCACCTAATTGAATATAATCAATATAAATAAACTATATGGAGGAAATTACTATGAATGTTTGGCATGACCTTAACCCCAAGAGAGTAACTCCTTGCAGATTTGAGGCATATATTGAAATTCCTAAGGGTGGAAGAAGTAAGTATGAATTGGACAAGGAAACTGGCTTATTAAAGCTAGATAGAATTTTGCATACATCTACCAGATACCCTGCAAATTATGGATTTATTCCATTAACTTATGCTCATGACCTTGACCCTCTTGATGTGTTGGTTTTATGCAGTGAAACGGTATATCCAGGAACTCTTATTGAGTGTTATCCTATTGGTTATATAAGAATGATAGATTCCGGATATAGTGACGAAAAAATAATAGCTATACCATTTAATGACCCTGCATATAACACATATAAAGATATTTCGGAATTACCACAACATATTTTCAAAGAGATGTGTCATTATTTTTCAGTTTATAAGTCATTAGAAACTGGTGACAAATATACTGAGGTTGAAGATGTAAAGGGTGCAAAGGAAGCCGAAGCTATTATAGAACAGGCTATTAATGATTATAAAACCACATATAAAAAGAACATATAAAATATGGAGTATATAAAAAATGAGTAATGGATTTAAAAGTACAGAAAACAAAAAAACCAAGCCACTAAGACTATGGTTATGTGGATTATTTATTACAGAAATTATTTTGTTAGGATTCCCATATATTGCAACAGTTCAAGATAATAAATACTACTCAAAAACAATGCTTGAACTTATTTTAGGTATGAGAGCAGATGATATGGTATGGGTAAAAATGGGAATAATCGCATTATTTTTTGCAATAGTACCTATATTAGGATTTTTCTTTGCTGCATTTGACAAAAACAGCTGTGTAAAATGCTTTATAGGCTGTGTTTGTTCATTTACAGGAATATGTGGAATAACCTTTATATTGCCTCAATTTTCTTCAGTACTAGCTTTTGGTGCTATGTTAGCGTTGATAGTATATTTGTTTATTTTTGTTGTAAGCGTATCTCTTACATTAAAAACTATTGGTGCAAGGGCTTTAGAAAGAAAAGAAGCTGAGGAAATAAGAGAACATAATGAAGCTTAATTATTTTTGCATCATTGAACTTATTATAGTAAGACGAAACGGAGTGGTATTTGCCACTCCGTTTAATTTTATCAATATTTAACAATTATCAATATATAACAACAGGGGTACCTATTGTACAATTATCGTAAATTATTTTTGTTTGGTCGAAAGGTGTGTTAACACAACCGTGGGAACCGTCATATGTGTATATGTTTCCTCCATATCCACTGGTACGCCAAGTAGAGTCGTGAATACCAACACCGTCCCAAGTAATGCCTATCCAGTAATTAACCCAAACATCCCATGTTGGGCCAACAAGTCTTGATGGGGACTTGCGTTGAATAACACTATACAATCCCTTAGGTGTATCGTGTACACCCTTATAGCCTGTTACAACATCGGTTGAAGCTAACAAAACACCATTTTTATAATACCACATATGTTGGTCACTTAGGCTTATTTCAATATAGGTATTTCCTACATCATATCCTGCAACTAAACCACTTTTTCTACAGGTAATATACTTTGTGTAGAAACCACTGTATATTTTTTTGCCGTTAACCAAATTGTACGCACAAACTCTTATATAATATGTTTTACCTGGTACTAATGTTTTACTTGTATAGCTTGTAGAGGTTGTGTGACCTTGTAAGTAATAGTGTCCGTTTTTAGATTCAGACAGATAAAAACCATAGCCCTCTGCCCCACTTACATTTGACCAAGTTGCTGTAATTTTATTATCGGCAGTTTTTAACTTAAAAGATGGTGTAACAGTTTTTGTTCCTGTTTTTAAGGTTGGGTAACCACCATAGAAATTTTTATCCAGCAATGCTCTATATGCTCTTACTCTGTAATAATAGCATCTGCCTGCCTTTAAACCTGTGTCATTAAAGCTAATGCTATTATTCCCTTTTACAACTTTATATAGTTTATATTTTCCATTTGTAGAGCTATCCATTCTATATATAACATATCCGGTAGCTCGTGGAACTCTGTCCCATTGGATATTTATGTTTCCAGTTGATTGGGATTTAACCCTAAGATTAGTTACAGTTGCAGGTAGAGTAGCTGTCTTAATTATTGCTGATTCCCCTTCAAATTTTAAACCATATACGTCTTTATAAGCAACTATTTTATAGTAATAAGGTCTACCAGTTTCCAAACCGGTATTTCTTAAACCTGTAGATGTGGAAGGAATTTCGGTAAGTTTTTTATATTTACTATTTGTTGTATAGTCCATACGATATACAGCATATCCTGATGCACCGCTTACTTTTTTCCAACTAAGTTCTATACTATTGCTGGTATTTGCTTTTAATGACAGCTGTGTTACGCCTGTTGGACAAGTACCTATTTTTAATGTACTTGGATTGCTGTAAAATATTTTCTCGTTCTTTACAATAAATGCTTTTATTTGATAATAATAACATCTTGCAGGAGTTACATTCGTATCAACATATGTATTAGTTACATTATTGTTGAACTGGGTATGATATATATACTTACTGTTTGTGGTATTATCCATTCTGTAAATAACATATCCATCAACATTTTTTATATAATCCCATTTTAAAGAAATAGAATTAGTATTTATGCTGGTATACTTAAAGTTAGTAACAGTTGGCACTGTAAAGGCTTCTGTTGGTTTTTCAGTTGAAACTTCTGTAGGAATTTCTGTTGGTATCTCTGTAGGAAGCTGGGTAAAATTTTCTGTAGGTAATTCTGTTGGAATAGCTGTTGGATTTTGGGTAGACACTTCTGTAGCTATTTCTGAATTAGAAAATTTTACTTGATTATTCAATGTAGCTTCACTGTCAATTGCTTCTGCATTTAATGACATAAATGATGTTGCCATTGTTACCACAGCCATTACAGCAGAAAGGGTTCTTTTTATCCTAATCATTTAATTTGCCTCACTTTCATTTTATTTGTCTATATTTTATATCCGAAAGCCAAATTTTTCAACTAAAAAATTGTTACAATTATATTAAGTATAAAATGTAAAATTTACAAGCATAAATACATTATTAGATATAAAAATAACAATAAAGGGATTATCTGTATCTTTTTACATTTTTTCTTTTATTAACAGATAGTACACCACCGATAGCTCCGGCACAAAGCATTGCAACCAATTTGGTAAGAGATAGCATAGACAATGGTTCTGAGCAAGTTGAAAGCCCAACAATTAACACCACTAAATAAATTAAAAATGCTGTTAACAAACCTATGAACAATCCGTATTCCTTATAGATTCTTACAGCTATATAACTACCCACAAAAGCCGACAATGCACCTATAACCTGTAAAGAAATATAAACTGTATCCATTGGAAGTTGACCAGATTTGACCAGTATAAAGGATAGCAAAAATATAAGAATAGAACAAAACAGTATACCTGCTATCATTCCTATTATCACAGATTTTAACACTTTGAGCTTACCATTATCCTTATACATATCTTTTCCCCCAATGCTTTTGATATATAATAATACGCTTAAAGCATTGAAAATATGAAAGGATTTATTAACTGCTTTTTAATAATCTGCAATAATTTTTGTAAGCATCATTAAATCAGCCAAACTAATTTCGCCATTATAATCAAGGTCGCAAATTTGTATATTTTCAGCAGTAGCAGTAGATTTCTTTGCGTAAATACTCATAAAACTGGTTAAATCGCTTTTAGAAATGTTACGGTCACCATTTATATCGCCAATAATTGTATTTCTATGAATATTAGTAACTGTATTCATTGTAACACCATTTATTGGCTTGTAGTTGTTATCTACATAAGAATTAAGTGCAGAAAAATCTAGCATTTCCTTTATCCTGTAAGAAAGTGTACAGCTACCCCTTTCTTTTGCTATAAAACGCAAAGATAAAATTTTTGTTGTTTTACCAGACAATTTAAGACCACTTGGTCCCATATCACAAATACTAATTGCACCATTATTATCAAAATTTGCAAGTGTGTATGTTCCACCTGGCAGAGGTGCCTTTACATCTGTTAAACCAGTTGCGTAATCTATAGCCTTGTTACCACAAGCATAGCCATTGCCATTTGCAAAGGTTTTATCAACTTCCATTATTTCTTTGTCATAAATAATGTCCATATGCCAACCTGACACATCAGACAAATTTTCTGACACTGTTAATTCAAGATAATAGGTAACTACATCTCCCTTATTAAGATATAGTGTTTCACTGTTAGTTACTGCTGTATCTGTAGCATTTGCAATAACATTGTCGTTATAAGTTGAACCTACATTAATAGCAGTTACACTGCATAGCATAAGTACTGCAAAGAAAACAGAAATTATTTTTGAAAATTTTCTCATTATATGCCTCCATTATAATTATCATATCTATACAAAAAGAGGTTGCCCACAGGGACAACCTCCATTTAGTTGTATAATTACTTTAAGTAAGTTAAAAGGAAAATTACTTAACCTCAACCTCAGCGCCAGCCTCTTCAAGCTGCTTCTGGATTGACTCAGCCTCATCCTTAGAGATACCCTCTTTAATAGCCTTTGGAGCACCCTCAACAAGCTCTTTTGACTCCTTTAGACCTAGGCCTGTGATACCACGAACAACCTTGATAACGTTCATCTTGCTTGAACCGAATGACTTTAGGATTACGTCGAACTCTGTCTTCTCCTCTTCAGCAGCACCGCCAGCAACTGGACCAGCAACTGCAACAGCAGCAGCAGCAGAAACGCCAAACTCGTCCTCTACAGCGTGTACAAGCTCTGAAAGCTCAAGAACTGTTAATGTTTTTAATTCTTCAATAATATTTGTAATTTTCTCAGATGCCATGATAATAAACCTCCATGTTATAAATTAAATAAATTCAAATTATATATATTGCTGAAAATTATTCAGCAGCAGCTTCCTCAGCAGGAGCCTCTCCACTCTTATCAACGATAGCCTGTACAGCACGAGCAAAGCTTGCGATAGGTGCCTGGAATGCACCAAGTACATTTGCAAGAAGAATCTCACGGCTTGGTAGTTTAGCTAGGCTCTGGATTTTATCCATATCGATAATATCGTTATCCATATAACCTGTCTTTACCTCGAAGTTTTTGTGAGTTTCTGCAAATTTGCAAAGAATACGAGCAGGAGCTACGTAATCCTCGTCACAAGTAGCAAGAGCAGTTGTACCCTCTAGTACGCTCTTCATATCATCAAGACCTGCGTTCTCAGCAGCTCTTGATAGCATAGTGTTCTTTACAACTGTATAATTAACACCAGCCTCTCTTAGCTCTTTACGAAGCTTTGTATCATCTTCAACTGTGATACCTTCGTACTTAACTACGATACCTGAAATTGAGTTCTGTAGTCTTTCTGTTAGCTCAGCAACCAAAGCTTTCTTTTGTTCAAGAACCTTTTCACTTGCCAAAGTAATTCACCTCCATAAAGTAATATGCATTACATAAAAAGTGCCTTTCCTATATCCAAGGAAAGGCACAGTACGACTATATGTCACATTATGCTTGTCCTCGGCAGGTAGGAACCCCTTTTATACAACACACCTGCTGTCTTTGAACAGCGTATATACCATTACAATAAAGTAAAGGATTTTTATAAATTAGCCCTCTGTTGTTTGAACGCCAACCTTGTTAGGGTTAATACGAACACCAGGACCCATTGTGCTTGTTACAGCACAAGACTTAATATACTGACCCTTTGCAGCAGCTGGCTTAGCCTTAACAATAGCCTCTAGCAATGTATTGAAGTTTTCTAGTAGCTTCTCTACACCGAAAGATGACTTACCGATTGGGCAGTGGATAATATTTGTTTTATCTAGACGGTACTCAATCTTACCAGCCTTAGCTTCTTTAATAGCCTTAGCGATGTCTGGTGTAACTGTACCAGCCTTTGGGTTAGGCATAAGACCTCTTGGACCAAGGATTTTACCTAGACGACCAACAAGACCCATCATATCAGGTGTTGTAATTAGAACGTCAAAGTCCATCCAACCTTCGTTCTTAATTTTGTCTGTCATATCCTCTGCACCAACAAAGTCAGCACCAGCCTCTTGTGCAAGCTGAACATTGTCACCCTTACAAACAGCAAGAATCTTTACACTCTTACCAGTACCGTTTGGTAGTACAATAGCACCTCTAACCTGCTGGTCAGCATGACGGCTATCTACACCAAGCTTTACATGAACCTCAACTGTTTCGTCAAACTTAGCAGTTGATGTCTTAACAACTAAATCTAATGCTTCGTCAGCATCGTAAAATTTTGTTCTGTCAATCAGTTTTGCACTGTCAACATATTTCTTACCGTGTTTCATTGTTTTCCTCCCTATTAAGTGGTAAAATCGGATCTTTTCCTCCCACCTGGGTAGTTAGATCAATCGACTACTTCAACGCCCATACTACGAGCTGTACCAGCGATCATACTAATCGCTGTGTCAATGTTAGCAGCATTTAGGTCAGGCATTTTCTGCTCTGCAATCTGCTTAACTTGCTCACGTGTAATCTTAGCA
>JAXKHT010000119.1:0-7408 GCA_036549705.1 Acutalibacteraceae bacterium
ATATTAACAGCACTTCGCTCTTCAACTGAATATTCCCTAAAATACTCGGTTAAATAGTACATTTTCCTCTTGGGTAATATATCTAAAATCATTCTGCTTTTAGGGTCAGTAATAATACATAGGTACTTTTCATTGTTAGCATTTCCTTTGAATTCATCTATTGCAATAACATCTGGGAGTGATTTTGGTTTTGAATAGGCGACTAAGTCAAAATAACGTATTATAGTAGTTACATATAAATTTAACAGCTTTCCAACGCTAGTATAGGAATAAACCTCTCTTAACATTTCATAGATATATGCAATAACACGACTGGTTACTCTGTAATAACGAGGCAAAAAAGAATTCTTCTCTACAAATCGTTTATCGCAATGTGGGCATCTGTATCGTCTTTTTCTATAATGAATTTCAACGTTTTTACCTGCAATAGGCAGATCCTTTATTATTTGTTTGCGGTAGTCGTGTATTAACTTAGTTTTGCCACCACAACAAGGGCAAATCTGTTCTTTAACTTCCAGTTCCGCATATATTATTATTTTATTTTCTTCTTCTACTACATTAGTTATAATTAAGTCTTGCAATCCCAGTAGTTTTTCTGTAAAATTAGTGTAAGGCATATTTTGACCTCCTGAAAATGGTAGTTTTCTCGCTTTTCATTTTACAGGATTTTTTCAAAATATGCCTTATTTTTTAGGCTCTATTTTTCTTTACCCCAACATTTATGATAGAGCCCAAAGTTAGTGCGGTATTGCCTTAAATATCTTTTTATAAATAATTATGCAGTTTCATTGCTATAATCATAATTATAATTATAATCGCTACTGCTATATTCACTATTATTTTCGTTTTTATAATAGCTGTATTTATCGTATGCTTTACCAAAACCGTATTCATCAATCATATTGTAAATTACAAAACGATTAATATTAAATGCTAACGGATAATCCTCATAATCACAATATCTATCATTAATAATTTTAACTAGATTACGGTTTTGCTCATCTGTAAGTCCATTATTTTTATCTGCTGCAAATGGGATTATATGCTTATACGCAGAGTCATCAAGTTTTCTTACCAAATTATTTCCCATCCAATTAATTTCACCAAGCTGGTATCTTCTTATATTTTCACTTGCTATAAAGCTGTCAGTGTCAGCAATGGTATATCCACAGATAAATATAATTAAAACAGTAACAATAGTAGGGAATAGCTTAATGTTATTTTTAAGCTGTTTTGCTATTATTAGTCCAAATATTATAAGCAAAAACAACATAAATGCACTTGTATTTATTCTCATTGCTGTATATCCATATTCACCAATGTATGTAAACATTTTATACAATGCAGTAATAATCATAATTATTGTAAAAGCACTCATTACTATTGTTATTATTTTTACTCCATTTACTGTTTTATCCTGTGGCTGTTTAGTAAGTAATATTAACAAGAAAATTATTATTAAGTTAATCACAGATACAACGCAAAGCTCAAAAAAGCCGTTTCTTGCATAATCAACTATTGTAAAGTCTTCAGGAAGTAGGTTGTCAGCAATAAAGGAAATAAAATAAGAAACCTGAGAAATCAAATACAGAAAATAAACAACACATAAAGGTATTACTATGGCATACATTAAGGCTGGTGGTGCAATACGATAATCAGTTTTTTGTGCTGTATTCTGTTGAATATTAGAATTTTCATTAATATTGCTGTTGTAATGCTTTGTATACCATAAGCTAAATACAAGCAAAGCAACAGGCAAACCAACAACAACATACCATAAATGCTCAACAATTTTTATAAAGAATTCATCAAATATTACGGAAAACATCGCTTTGAAAAGCTCGTCACCCATAAGCAGTGTAGAAACTATTGCAACTATAGGCACTGCTATGCACAATCCTAGCAATATCCATTTTCCGTTACCAGATTTATTAGATTTATTTTTACCAAACAAACAACTAAAAATTGCACCAAAATTTGATAATGGATATACAAAAATACTTTCACATAATTCTTTAACATAACCTTTTCTATAAGTTGGTTTTTCTCCACAGCTGTAAATCCAATAAGCATTTGCAAACAACAAGAAGAAAAAGTTTGCTGTAACTGCCATAGGGTTACTGTAATAAGTAAACGAAATGCTTAATAAAAGTATTATTACCGATGTAATTTTATGTATTTTACTAAGTTGAAGATTGCGTTTTTTTACATATAAATAACCAGCAATATGACCTGTTAAAAACATTAGTGAGGTACCCACACCCAAGTACCAACCAGATAAAAAGGTTGCCTGTATAAACAAATAGCCAATTAATAATGCCACTAATGCAAATACCTTGTCAAAGTGGTCAAATATTCTTCTTATTGGTGTATTTGTAAAAGGAGAAAAATTAGGCATATTTCCCTGTTGATTAATGTTATTTACATTCATATTAGGGTTATATGCCCCTTGAGGATAACCTCCGTTGGGTATGTTTCCATAATAATTAGCATTGTTGTATGGATTTTGATTATTATTGTATGGATTGGAATTATAGTAATTATTTTGGTTATTATTGTACGGATTGGAATTATTGTAATTATTGTGATTATTATAATTTTGTTTTTGCCTATTTTCGTTGTTGTTAAAGCTGTTATTAGCTTGGTTATTTACCTGATTATTAAACTCGAAATTCCCCTTACTATTTACATTGCCATTAAAATCACCATTAACTTGATTATTCCTATCATCATCTATCCTGTTTTCGTTAGAATGGTTGATGTTTTCCTGATTAAACTTTTTTCCTAATTCTTCATCTGTGTTGTTACCTGTACAGCTTGTAAAATTATCAGAGCTATTATTGTTAATTTTCTCATTCATATTATCACCCCATATTTTTATTAATATTTTATTCCTCATTATTCTCTACATATTCTAAAATGTCCCCTGGTTGACATTGCAAAGCTTTACAAATTTTAGACAGTGTAGAGAATCGCACTGCCTTTGCCTTACCTGTTTTTAGAACAGACAAATTTGCAGGAGTAATACCAACTATTTCCGCTAATTTTCCAGAAGGAATTTTTCTTTTAGCAAGCATTACATCTAGGTTTACAATTATTCCCATATAAAACCTCCTGTTAATTAAATAGTAAAATCATTTTCCTGTTTAATGATAATAGCTTGTTTGAATACATTAATAATAACCAGTAATATAACAGCTACAAATAAAAAGGCAACAGAAACAAAGCTGAAAATCCAAGAAAAAATAGCCATAATTAAAGAAATACCACCTATAATAAATAATCCTGCACATATCATAGCAAGAAAAGCAATATTTTGCTTGCTAAACAGATTTCCTTTTTTTATATTCATTAAAAGCATATGTAAAGTTATCATAGTTGAATTTGCAGGAATAAGTAATATGTAAAAGCCGATGGTCACAGGTAGTGAAATATCTGCATTTTGATTAGCAATTTGGCTATAATAATTACCCAATGTCGGTATAATAAAAACACTGGAAAATATCAAAAATATTATTATCCTAACTACCCATATAGAAGCAAGAATTGATTTACTGTTACTCATTAATTAACTCCTCCTTTATTGCTTATACTATCACTGTACTTATTTAAAGTCAATTAACAATTATCGAAAAACAGTAAATATTTACCTTTTATTCATAAATGTAGTTGCTTTGTAATTTTTGTGTTACACATTAGTTATATCTATTTGCTTTATCACATAAAATTTATTAAAAAATTAGGATGTGATATTATGAAAATTAATAATAATGATATAGCTCTGGAAAATGCAGATATAAATAACAGCTATTCTACACGCTATGATAATATAGAATACAACGACCAATGGGAAAGCGTACCTGTAGCACGAGCCGAACCTATACATATAGACCCAGATGATGAAGATTTCTACCAAGAAAATGAGGACTACCAAGAGCCTATAAACGAAAAAAGTAAACGAAAAATAAAAGAAAAATCCAGTCCACAGCCTGTTCTTAAAATGCAAATATTATTAGCTATTCTACTTTTGGCAACAGCCTTCATATTAAAATCTCTTGGAGGAGAAGTCTATACCACAGCTAAAGAATGGTATTTTACAAATCTAAATAATTCGTTAGTTGCCTCCTTGCTGTCAGATGTAGAAATCCCTACTAATACCAATGCAATAGATGATTCTGTATAAAACATTCTAGTATTTAAATTTTTAATTTTATAATATAAGGATAAATATGAATATTAAAATATTTGATACAATAATAACCCTATCATATCCATTAATGGCAGGGCTTACCCTTATTTTGGTAATTGACTACACAGGTATGGCATTTTGTTGTATTTTATCTGCTGTTTGCCACGAATTAGGGCATATACTAGCTATAAAATATTATAACGCACCTATTAAAGAAATTAATTTATCTGTATTCGATATAAACATAAAAGATTTAGAGAAATTCAAGCGTCCGCTAAAGGCTGAAATAATTGTTACATTAAGTGGTGTTTTTGTGAATATTGTCTTGTTTTTGTTAGCTATTATGGTGTATAATAGTAGTAATTTATATATTATGAAGTATTTTGCAATGGCTAATCTATATCTTGGTATATTTAATGCTTTGCCTGTAGAAACCTTAGACGGTGGTAATGCCTTACAAATTGTTCTACAGAGGAATTTTTCTGATAAAGCAGTATATATTATATCAACTGTGGTGTCGTTAGTATTTGTAATACCCTTAGTGATAATTGGATTTCTAATACTGCTAAGGTCGCCATACAACTTTACTATGTTTGGTTCAGCATTATACCTTATAAGTTCCATTGTCAGCAGAATAATAAATGCTTATTAAGCTAAAGGAGAAGTTTTAAAGTGATAAATAAAGAAGTTGAAAAGCTGTTGTTGAAGGTTCAAAAGCCAGGCAGATATGTTGGCGGAGAAATGAACAGCGTTGTAAAAGATAAAAGCAAGGTGAATTTAAGATTTGCATTTTGTTTCCCAGATGTTTATGAGGTTGGTATGTCACATTTGGGAATGAAAATCCTATATAGCCAGTTCAATAGTGTAGAAGATATATGGTGTGAGCGTGTTTTTGCACCTTGGATAGATATGGAAGAATTAATGCGAAAGAATAATATTCCTCTATATGGATTAGAAAGCGGAGATCCTCTTACAGAATTTGACTTTATTGGATTTACACTGCAATATGAGCTTAGCTTTACTAATATTCTAAATATGCTTGAATTAGGTGGTATACCTGTAAAAAGTAGTGACAGAAAAGAGCTTAAAAATATAGTTTGTGCAGGTGGCCCTTGTGCCTGTAACCCAGAGCCTATTGCAGATTTTATAGATTTGTTTTTTATTGGAGAGGGTGAAGAGGTAGACCTTGAGGTAATGAACCTATACCGCCAATGTAAAGCAAATAATGAAAGTAAGCAAGAATTCTTAATAAAGGCGTCACAGATAAAGGGTGTATATGTTCCGTCTTTATATAATGTTGAATATAATCAAGATAATACAGTAAAATCCATAACACCTACTAACAATGCACCACAAAAGGTGGAAAAAAGATTTATTTCAAATTTAGATGAATGTTTCTATCCTGATAATTTTGTAGTACCTATGATAGAAATTGTACACGACCGTGCTATGGAGGAAATTTTCCGTGGCTGTATTCGTGGCTGTAGATTTTGTCAAGCAGGTTTCTTATACAGACCTGTAAGAGAAAAATCTTTGGAGGTTATTAACAATCAGTGTCATACTCTATGTAATAACACTGGCTATGACGAAGTGTCACTATCATCTTTAAGCTCAAGTGATTATACAAAAATATCAGATTTGTTAGGTAGCCTTAATCAGTGGGCAAAGGATGAAAAAGTAAGTATTTCATTGCCATCTTTGCGTGTTGACGGTTTTAGTGATGACATTATTTCAAAAATTAAAACAGTTAGAAAAAGCGGTCTTACCTTTGCACCAGAGGCTGGTACCCAGCGTTTGCGTAATGTTATAAATAAAAATGTTTTTGAGGACGAGCTTATGGAAACCTGCTCAAAGGCATTTAATGGTGGTTGGACAAAGGTTAAGCTGTATTTTATGATTGGCTTACCTACCGAAACAGAGGAAGATGTTGCAGGTATTGCAGAGCTTGGTCAAAAGGTTGTTAATGCCTATTACAACTGCGAAAACCGTCCAAAGGGTAAAGGAGTAAGTGTTACACTTAGCACATCTAGCTTTGTACCTAAACCATTTACACCTTTCCAGTGGGAACCACAGGATACTGAAGAATCCCTAAAAGCTAAACAGCAAATAGTAAAAGATAATATTAAAACTAAAAAGATAACATATAACTATCACGACTCTAGCACTAGTTATTTGGAAGCTGTTTTTGCCAGAGGTGACAGACGTTTATGTAAAGTAATGGAGCTTGCTTTACAAAGGGGCTTCCATTTTGACGGTTGGAGTGACTGCTTTAATTTACAGGCGTGGTTAGATATTTTTGAAGAATGTGGAATTAATCCTGAATTTTACGCTAACCGTAAGCGTAGCTTTGATGAGGTTTTACCTTGGGATCACATTGATTATGGAGTATCTAAAGAGTTCTTAATAAACGAATGTAAAAAAGCCTACAATGCAGAAACTACATTAAACTGTAGACAAAAGTGCAGTAATTGTGGAGTTAATAAATGGAAAGAGGGTGTTTGCGTTGAAAAGCGTTAGAATATGGTTCAAAAAAGACGGTGCAACTCGTTATATTTCACACCTTGATTTAAACAGAGTTATGACTAGAGCCTTGCAACACAGCCGTTTACCAATTTGGCATACAGAGGGTTTTAATCCACATCCTTTTATTACCTTTGCTTTACCTCTTTCGCTAGGCTTTAGAGGTGTTAAAGAAGCAATGGACATTCGCCTACTGGAGGATATACCTTACCAAGAGGTAGTAGACAGGCTTAATAATTGCTTGCCAAATGGTGTAGAAGTGTATAAGGTTACTAACCCTGTTATGAAAACAGGAAAAATAGCCTTTGGCAAATTTGATATAAAGCTAACAAGTGACGATACAACATTGGAAAATCTCTTTGAAATGTTTAGAAACTTGTTTGCTATGGATAAAATAGAAATTGAAAAAAGAACAAAAAAAGGCAGTAAAATGATAGACCTTAAACCGGAGATTGGTCAGTATACCCTTGAAAAACTTGACGATTGTGTCCAGTTAATTATTACATTACCTGCTGGTAGCGTGACCAATGTTAATCCATCTTTGTTAGTAACAGCACTTGAAAGCATAAATAATATAAGTGTATACAGTGATGTAACAAGACTAGATGTTTTTGACGAAAATATGAAATCCTTTGCTTAAAAAATATTAATCAAACTTATAAGGAGGTATATGTTAAATGTCAGAACAATTAATTAAGG
>JAXKHT010000120.1:0-13290 GCA_036549705.1 Acutalibacteraceae bacterium
ACTCTCCTCCACGCTTTAGGTCAGAGAATTTCTCTTCGCTTGTCTGCTTAAATTTTGACATTAAGTCCTCAAAACTTGCTGACTCGTTTCTCTTACTAGGTTGCCATTCGAAACTTCCTGGACCTGAAACAGGTTGTGATGACTGTTTTGGTTTATTTTCAAAACGTCTTCCACCACGCTGTTGTTTGTTGCCCATACCTCTGTTTCTATCAGCAAAATCACCACGTTCTCTTCTGTCTTTGCGTTCATTTCTATCTGATTTATTTGGATTATCTTCAGCTTTTTTTATTGACAAGCTAATTTTACCGTTATCTCCAACAGATAAAACCTTAACCTTTACTGTTTGCCCCTCTTCTAAAAAATCTGAAATTTTGTTTACATAGGTAGATGCAACCTCTGAAATATGTACCATACCTGATTTACCATCGGGCAAATCTACAAATGCACCAAAATCTGTAATTCCTGTTACTTTACCTTCTAAGATGCTTCCAACTTCAACTGCCATTAAAGTAATGTCCCCCTAAATATAATATAAATAAATGCTACCGCAATAACAATCATTCACCAGAAATATTAATGAAAATACGCTCGTCTTTATAAGCATAATCTAAATTTTCTCTTGCAGACTGCTCTATATACGCCTTGTTTTCAGAATCACTGGAATCCAACACATCATATATATCTTCATTTTTAATTTCTTGAATATAAATCTGACCTTCCATTTGAGATAACTCTAATTTCTTTTCCTTAATTTGAATCTGCTGGTTAATCAAAAAACCTACAATCCACACAGAGGCAAATAAAACTACAGCAAAAAAAACTATGTCAGACTTTTTTATTGAATGAATATCTATTTTAATTTTGTACTTATTATTCTTTTTTCTTCTGGCCTTAACTGAGCCTTCTACTTCTTTTAATTTCATAACCTACCTCTTGAAAAAAGCTCGTTTCAATAAATCTATCTTACTAGTAATTATACAATAAAAGTTACTTGTATTACAAGCAATTTTTTTTACTTTTATTTAATAATGGAATTTTTAACATTATGAAAGCTATAAATTTACTAAATATAGTTACTATTGCAGTAAAAATATTTTTAATTATTTTTCCGATACAGTTTATTCCCTTTGACAAAATATTATATATCCTTTGTGTAAGTAAACCTATGGAATATCTAAACATTAAAAATCCACATAATTCGCCAAATATAACAAACCACCTAACATACCCTTTATTAAAGCATAATGAATATAAAAATGTTATAAATGCAGAAATTATCATAAAGATAATATCCATTATTATAACATCAATTTTACCTTTAAATGTAGTATAACGCAAAAATCTAAAGGGTTCATTTAATACACCTAGCAACAAACCGCATATTATCGACATAAAAAACACATTAACCTGTTGTGACAAAAAGAACTGCATATAATCACCTATTTAAACAACTTACCAAATATACTATTTGTCTGTTTATTTTGGGTATATATTACAGCTTCTATTTCACCCTCTATATCAACCTGGTTAGTGTCAAGACTTAGTTTATTAATATGAAGCTTTGAGCCACGCAGGTGGATTTCTCCATAGTCTGTATATAAAACCACAGACTGTTCATCAAAGCTACCCATATCTTTTACACCAGTTAATGAGATAGATGCTCTATTCTCCATAATAATAGTATGAGGTATTCTTGGCTTTTTTCTCTCCTCATTCATAAACATATACCCCCATAATTTGATAAATAATCTAGGGCTTAGTTGAAAACACCAAAATTTTGATTTATCAAACAACCCCTAATACTAAACCCTAATTAAAGACCTTTTAGGTTTTAATTAGGGTAAACCTCTTTATGATAACAACATAGCTAACGAGGATTAGTATAATCAAGTATATGCTTAAAATTATTAAATAATAACAGCGTAATACGCAAAAACAGACTGCATATATTTACACTAATACCTATTTAAACACTAGACATCTTAAATATATTCCAGTGTTCAAACAAGTATTAGTATTACAGCCTGTTTTGTGATTTATTATTTATTATTTAAATGTTTATTATTGTGATATTACATCATTTTTTATTCAGCATCATTTTGCTCTTCTTTGTCCTCAATCTCTACGAAAGTTCCATCCATAATTTTTGAGAACACATCGCCATCCATTTTCTCGTGTTTAATTAGATATTGAGCAACCTCATGAAGCTTATCAATATACTCGTTAAGAATTTCTTCGGTCTTATCATAAGCCTCTGTTATAATGCGATGAACTTCATTATCAATCTGAGCTGATGTAGCATCAGAAAATTCCTTTGCTTGACCCATATCTCTACCGATAAATACTTCCTGACCACCAGAATAGTTAATTGGGCCTAGCTTATCGCTCATACCGTATTTAGTAACCATTTTACGAGCAGTATCAGTTGCCTTTTCAATATCACTTGAAGCACCTGTTGAAATGTCTCCCATAATTAATGCCTCTGCAACACGACCACCTAAAGCTACTACAATATCCTCTTCCATTGAACGCTTAGACTTATACATTTTATCCTCTGTAGGTCTTGGCATTGTATAACCGCCAGCCATACCACGAGGTATAATAGAAATTTCGTGAACAGCGTCATGAGTTGGACAAGCATAATAACAAAGAGCGTGACCTGCTTCGTGATATGCTGTAAGTTTCTTTTCGTTATCAGACATAACTCGTGATTTTTTCTCAGAACCAACTACAACTTTCATCATAGCATCTTGAATTTCATCCATAGTTATAGCCTTTAAATCTTTTCTAGCTGCAAGCAGAGCTGCCTCGTTAAGTAGATTTTCCAAATCAGCACCTGTAAAGCCTGCTGTGGTACCAGCAATAACCTTTAGCTTAACATCAGGAGCAAGAGGCTTATCCTTTGCGTGTACCTTTAGAATTTCTTCTCTACCCTTAATATCAGGATAATTTACAACAACTTGACGGTCAAATCTACCTGGTCTCATCAAAGCTGGGTCAAGTACGTCTGGACGGTTAGTTGCGGCAATCATAATGATACCCTCATTTATACCAAAGCCATCCATCTCAACTAACAACTGGTTAAGAGTCTGCTCACGCTCGTCATTGCCACCGCCAACGCCAGCACCTCTTTGTCTACCAACTGCATCTATTTCATCAATAAATACTATACAAGGACTATTTTTCTTTGCTTGGTCAAATAAATCTCTAACTCTAGATGCACCAACACCTACAAACATCTCAACAAAATCTGAACCGGAAATTGAGAAGAAAGGCACACCTGCTTCACCTGCTACTGCACGAGCTAACAAAGTTTTACCTGTACCAGGAGGACCAACCAAAAGTACGCCCTTTGGTATTCTTGCACCAAGCTTACTAAATTTGCTACTATCCTTTAAGAACTGAACAATTTCTTGTAGATCTTCTTTTTCTTCATCAGCACCTGCAACATCATCAAATGTTGTCTTACGCTTCTCGTCATTTAGATTCTTAATCTTAGCTTTACCAAATCCAAATGTTTTTGTTGGGTCACCCATTCCACCAGACATTTTCTTCATAATGAATCCCCACAAGGCAACCATTAAAACAATAAGCAATAAAGATGGAATTAAATCCATAAGCCAACTATTATCTGATGACCTTGTGTAGTCATAAATCATAGGTGCATTTGGATATTTTTGGTTATAAGCATCAATAAGGTTTACACCATTATTATTGCTTAAATCTCCCATAAGAGTTTTCCAAAATACAGAAACATCTGGTGTAGAATATACTATTATTGCACCATTTGTCTTATCTCCATCTTTTGTAAGATTACCTAATCCCTTATATTTTGGATTTGGTTGTGTTGTTTTCTCTGTAGCTTTTTCAGAGGTTTGTGTAGACTTGTCAGTAGATTTATCACCACCAAATAATCCACCCTCAGCATTATAAACAGTATTACTTTTCACCTGTGCATCAGCACGCAACTGTAAGCGAAGCTGACCTGTTCCAAAATCATAGGAAAAAGCCTTAACTTCTAAACGCTCAAAATATCCAATTATATCTGAATATAATAATTTTTCCTTTGGTTGAGCATTAAAAACAAAAAGAACTGTTAGCATTACTGCAATAATAATACCAAACATTAGCAGAAAACGGCCTATACCTGACGACTTTTTCTTGTTGTTATTATTCAATCATTTTCACTCCTTAATTATGTATATATTATTAACCGTTATGCAAATATGTTGCATAATAAATCAGTTAGAATATACCTCTTCCTTTAGAACACCGATAAAAGGTAGATTTCTGTATTTCTCTGCATAATCCATACCATAACCAGCAATAAACTCATTAGGAATATCGGCACCTATGTACTTAACATCAATATTCTTTTGTCTGCGTTCTGGCTTATTAATAAGAGTACACAAAGCCACACTGGAAGCACCCTTATTATTCAAATGATTTACAATAAAATCAAGAGTATTACCACTATCTATAATATCCTCTACTATTATAACATCTTTACCCAGTACAGAATCTGAAATATCCTTTAATATTTGAACCCTACCTAAAGATTCAGTACCACACCCATAGCTTGAAACAGCCATAAAATCAACAATACAATCTAGCTTAACTTCTCTTAAAAGGTCAGCCATAAACATAATACTGCCCTTTAGCAGACCTAGAAAAACTACTTGCTTCCCTTGATAATCTTGTGTTATTTTTTGAGCTATTGATTTTGTTATAGCATTAATTTCATCTTTAGTAAACAAAATCTCCTTAAAATCTTCTATACCAAAAAATTCTGCCATTTCCCTTCCTCCACACTATTGAATATTAATTATAATCGCTTAAAATTAAAAGAACAGTTTTTGTGTTCTTTGTTACTGCACATTCCTGTGAAACGCCAAAGCCTTGCAACCATAAAACAGTACTTTTATCTGCAAGCATAACAATAGAATCACGTTGTTCCTGAGGAATTTTAGCCTCGTTAAATAACTTTTTAATAGACTTTTTTACACCTCTGGAACGCTGATTAAATGAATCTTTAGGCTCTCGGCTACGCAATAATGACTTAACAGGTATTATATCATAATCAAGAGCGTTTTTTACTAATAATTTGTGAACACTAACAATTTCGTCAAATTCCTGCTTTAACATAATTTTTATTTTTATTTTTTGGTTATTAATAATAAAAATCTTCTCTTTACAAGAACTTGGAATAGATTTTTTTAATTGTAAATTAGATACATTTTCTTTAGGAGTATCAGTTGTTTTGCTATTTTTGTAAACTCGTAATACACCTTGTTTTGTATTGGTTGTATACCCTTTAGGAAGCTGTACAACGCCAAATTTATTTATTATTGAATCTATAATCAACTCAATATGTCTTTCTTCGTAGCTATTACAGCCAATGTCTTTTAATAAATTGATTACAGCTTGTTTTAGTATTATATTATCTGATTTAGCAAGTATTGTACAATTATAACCATTGTTAACTTTTGCTTTATTTAATAATTCATCAGACAACTTGTTTACAGTAAAAAGTTGCTGTGAAATAATATTTGTTAATCTAAGTACAGAATTTTCAAAGTTTGGATTTATCTCCTTAAAAACAGGAATTGCAATATTCCTAATTTTATTTCTATTATATTCATTCTCTAAATTAGTAGAGTCTATAACATACTCTATATTATTTCCCGTGCAATATTCCTCTACCTGTTCTCTAGTTATATCAATAATTGGGCGTATAATGTTCCCTCTTATTTTTGGAATACCACACAAGCCTTTTAACCCTGTACCCCTTGCCATATTAAACAAAATAGTTTCGCAGGTATCTGACAAGGTATGTGCTGTTGCAATTTTTCCATTTTCGCCACACAGCTTATTAAAAAATTCGTATCTAATTCGCCTGCCACACTCTTCACAACCTTCACCTGTTTGGGAAGAAATTGAATTTATATCTGCACTAAGTACTTTACAAGGAATTGATATTTTTTTACAATAGCTTTCCACCAAATGCTGGTCACGGAGTGCTTCCTCTCCACGCAAATTGTGGTTAATATGTGCAACAATAATATCTAAATTATACTCCTGTTTTATAGAAGCAAGAAAATGGAGCAGACACATTGAATCTGCTCCCCCTGAAACACCTACAACAATTTTGTCATTAGTAACTATCATATTGTTAGCATTAATTGTATTTTTTATTATCTCTTTTACAGTACTACTCATGCCTATCCTCCGGTGAAGTAAAACGCATAAATTGTCCCTGCCAGTGAAGTTTTACGGTGTTTGTTTCACCATGTCTGTTTTTTGCAACTATACATTCTCCACTGTTCATATCAGAATCTTCGTTATCTTTGCCATCTTTGTCATTATAATATCCCTCTCTGTACAAGAACAAAACAATATCTGCGTCCTGCTCGATAGAACCGGAATCTCTAAGGTCAGAAAGCATTGGTCTATGCTCGGCTCTTTGTTCACTTGCACGAGAAAGCTGTGACAACAAGATTATAGGCACATTTAATTCTTTAGCCATACTTTTTAATGCTCTGGTATTTTCACCAACAACCTGTACAAGGTTTTCTGTACGCAATGTACTACCCATAAGTTGTAGGTAATCTATAACAACAAGGTCTACATCTTTTAATCTTCTTAGCTTTGCTTTCATTGCAGGCACAGTAAGCATTGTTGTTTCATCAAGATACATATTAGCCTGACTTAAAATTTCTGCTGCTTCTATTAATCGTTGCCATTCGTCAGAGTTTAACTTTCCGGAACGCAACTTCGTACCCTCTATTAAACCTTCAGTTGAAATTAAACGAGATACAAGCTGTTCTTTTGTCATTTCCAAAGAGAAAAAAGCAACACGCATTTTTGCTTTTGCTGCCACATAGCGAGCAATGTTAAGGGCAAAGGAAGTTTTACCCATACCAGGTCTTGCCGCTAACAAAATAAGGTCTGAACGGTTTAATCCTGTTATAACCCTGTCAAGATCTGATATACCCGAGGGTATTGGTTTTGATTTGTCGTTATCTGGTGAGTTAAGAGCATCTAGTCTTGAAAGTGTTTGGTAAATAACGCTTTCAATATGCTCTAGGCTTTTAACATCAGAACCTTTACGAATATCATATATTTTTTGCTCAGCAGAATCTAAAAGCTGGGCAGAATCATATCTACCTTCGGTTGCTTCTTCTATTATACCTTTGGCTGCTATAATAAGAGAACGAGTTTCATAATTTTCTTTAATAATACGAGCATAATCTTTTGCATTTGTTGTAAAAGGAGTTACATTGGCAAGTTCTATAAAATATGTTTTACCCTCTGATTGGTCGAAAGCAGGTTCTTTCTTTAATTCATTAAGCACTGTAACAGCATCTACAGAAGCACCACGATTATACAGACTAAGCATACAATCGTATATTAACTTGTGATTAGATATATAGAAATAATCCTTATTAGGGATAAACTCAACTATACTATCAAGGCAATCCTTGTCCAAAAGTATTGCACCAAGTAATGCTTGTTCAGCTTTTAAATCATAAGGTAGCTTTATACCATCAAAAAGCTCAAATCCACTAGCCATATGTATCACCTCGTTTCGTAAACAATGGAAAAAAATTAGTTGTTTAAATTACATTTCTGATACTACCACGTTAACTGTAGCTACTATTCCTGAATATAATTTTACCTGTGCTTTATAAGAGCCAAATGTCTTAATATCGCCATCTAGTGTAATTTTTCTTTTATCAATAGAAAGGCTAAACTGTTTCTTTAGCTCTGCTGAAATTTCCTTAGCAGTAACAGAACCAAACAACTTGCCATTCTGTCCAGCTTTAGCTTTTATATTTAGCACCTTACCCTCAATAACAGCTTTAGAAGCATTTGCTGCTTTTTTCTCTTCCTCAATCTTAAAGGCTTTGGATTCTTCTGCGTTCTTTAGTTCGCTCATAGCCTGTGCTGTTGCTTTCTTTGCTGCCTTTTTTGGTAATAAAAAGTTTCTTGCAAAGCCGTCTGAAACATCTACAAGCTCACCTTTTTTACCTGTACCTTTAACATCCTGTAATAAAATAACTTTCATTTTTATTCTTCCTTTCTATAATTGCATAAATAAGCTAATGCAATCAATTTATATATTATTCACTTAATCCCTTATCTTCTGTAGTTTCAGAAGACTCTTTAAGTAAAACTTTTTCATCTAAAACGGGCATATCGCTGTCTGTAAAATAATCAGCTGACATTAATTCGCTATGCTCAATTATATCTAACAGCATTGTTCTAGCTTGCTCCATTGTTACATCTACAAGCTGAGCTCCTGCCATTGAATGGTGACCACCGCCACCAAGTTTCTCCATTATTAACTGAACATTTACATCACCAAGAGAACGAGCAGAAACGTTAATATTATTCCCCTGTTTGTACATAACAAAAGAAGATGTAACATTATTTATGCTAAGTAAATCATCTGCTGCTTGAGCCGCTACTAAACGCAAATCCTCCTCTGTGTCTTCATCTGAACAGGCTAATGCACAGCGATTAAATATTTCGGCACCTGACACTAATTTAAATTTAGCTTTGTAATTATCCAGTGAATTGGCAAACAGACGCTTTACGCTTACTGTATCTGCACCCTTTCTACGAAGATATGCAGCGGCTTCAAAGGTGCGTACACCTGTTTTTAACACAAAATTCTTTGTATCAAGGGTAATACCTGCCAGCAAAGCAGCCGCCTCGTATTTATTTAGTCCCTTATCCCCCATATACTGTATCAATTCTGTTGCCATTTCGGCGGTAGATGAAGCATATGGTTCGTGAAAGAATACAGTTGCATTTGTAATATGATTAACCATCATTCTGTGATGGTCAACAACTACTATGCGTGTTGCTTTATGGTAAATCTCCTGTTCCTCAAGAAAAGTAGGAGAATGGGTATCTACTATAATTAACAATGTTTTTTCTGTTATAGTTGGAAGAGCCTCTGCTGGTGACATAAACATATTTCCGTCGCCTACATCATCCATAAAATTAATAAGAGAACCTGCAAGAGTACGCTCTTTGCGGACTACTATATGTGCAGATTTTTTCAAATCTTTTGTAATGCTACTCCACAATCCTATACCAGTGCCGATACAATCAATATCTGAATTATGATGACCCATAATAAGAATATGATCACTTGATTTTATATTCTGCATAAGTGAGCTGGCAATAACACGGGTACGAACCTTATCAACCTTTTCAAAGCCAAGTGAGTTGCCACCATAAAAGCGATATTGGTCTTTAGTTTTAATAGCAACCTGATCACCACCTCGACCAAGTGCCATATCCAAAGCATTTCTTGACCAAAGCTCGCACTGCCTAAAATTATCACCACACCTACCAATGCCGATAGATATAGTAGGCTTTGATATAGCATTCTCTAAAGGAATATTCTTTACATCTTCCAAAACAGTAAAATTATCCTCTGTTAGGGCATCTAATACACGTTCCTCAAATATAATCATATATTTACCGTTGTACAGCTTTTTGTACAAACCATTATATTTATTAGCCCACTTTTGAATAGTGTTTTCCACATTAACTGTTATGTATGATTGTTGTTGGTTATCGTCGCTTTCATATTCGCTTACATTATCAAATTCAACCGTAGCAACAACAGGTCTTGAAATCATATATTCATCTGTAGTTTCTTTGTAATATGTATCATCTACAAAATAAAAAACCGCAGATTTTTCTGCCAACTCACAACCTACAACAGTGTATCTTCGCTCACCATAGATTACATCTGCACCGGCAGAACGAAGAATATTTTCCGCAGAGGTGTTAGGAATATAGTGGTCTATTAAATCGCCAGAGCAATCTCTTCCTCTGCACATAACATTTTTGAAGGTTTCATTGCACCATACAACATCATTATAAGAGCCTGTAACAACCACAGGTATATTAAACTGATTCAAGTAGTCAAGGTTATTACTGCCCAGCTTTCTTGCGGCTTGTTTTATTGTTCTATTTATATGATGCGAAAATTGTCGCATTCCTGCCACTACTACTATTGTAGAAAGTATAGCTATAGTTAATTCTATAGCAAATACATATAAATTCCAACGGTAGGCAAAAATCGCCATAGCAAAAATTCCTATTGTATAAGCTATAAAGAAAGGTGTTACTGTCCAGATTTTTCTTTTCAACGATTTTTACCCCCTTACATATTTTAAACTTTCTATTATACTTCCATAATAATAGGTAAAATCATAGGACTTCTTCTTGTTTTACCATAGATGTGCTTTGAAACATCATCTTTAATCTTATTTTTAATAACATTCCATTCGTGAACATTCTTATCTGCAAAATCTACTAATATTTCTGTAGCGATGCGTCTTACTTCGTGTAGAAGCTCCTCGGACTCTCTTACATATACAAATCCTCTAGAAACAATATCAGGACCAGAAACAACATATCCGTCGACAATATCTAATGAAGCAACTATTATAATAAGACCGTCAGTACCTAAATGCTTACGGTCACGCAATACAATACTACCAACGTCACCTACACCTAGTCCGTCTACAAATACCTTACCCGAATGAACAGGTGCCAACTGTTGCATTGAACCAGATTTTAGCTCTACAACGTCGCCTACATCACCAATAAAAATATTATCCTCTGACATACCAAGGCTTTCTGCTAAATCTGCGTGTTTACGAAGATGCTTTTGCTCGCCGTGAACAGGAATAAAAAACTCCGGTTTAACTAGGCTGTGTATAATTTTAAGTTCCTCTTGACAGGCGTGACCTGAAACGTGAACCTCGTACATAGACTCATAAACAACATCGCAACCAAGTTTTAATAATTCATCAATAACATTTCCCACAAGTTTTTCATTACCTGGAATAGGATTTGCAGAAATTATTATGAAATCACCAGAGCCTACTGCAACCTTACGGTGGTCACGATTTGCCATTCTTGATAAAGCAGACATAGGCTCACCTTGACTACCTGTAGTAACAAGAACTATCTGCTCTTTTGTGTATTCACTAAGCATATCAATATCTATAATAACACCTGTTGGTACATTTATATATCCAAGCTCAGTTGCAACCTGCATATAATTAAGCATACTTCTACCAGAAAAAGCAACTTTTCTGTTGTTAGCGTATGCACAATTTATTATCTGCTGTATTCTGCTTATATTAGAAGCAAAGGTTGCTATAATTATACGCTGATTTTTTGCCCTAACAAATAGGTTTTCAAGACTTTCCTGAACCTTAGCTTCTGTTTTTGTGTAGCCAGGACGCTCGGCATTTGTAGAATCAGCCATAAGGGCAAGGACACCCTCTTTGCCTAACTCTGCAAAACGAGTTAAATCAATCATTTCACCTGATGCAGGAGTAAAGTCAATTTTAAAGTCACCTGTATGCACCAATGTACCAGCAGGAGAATGTATTGCCACACCAACAGAGTCTGGTATAGAGTGGTTTACACGAATAAGTTCTACATTAAAACAACCCAGCTTTATAACATCTCCAGCCTTTGCAACATTAAGCTGTGCAGAAGAAACTAAGTTATGTTCCTTTAACTTATTACCTACCAAACCCATAGACAAAGCGGTACCATACACAGGAATATTACAATCCTTTAGAAGATATGGTAATCCACCTATATGGTCCTCGTGACCATGGGTAATCACGATACCTTTAATTTTATCAATATTTTCTTTTATATAGGTAAAATCAGGCAAAACTAGGTCTACACCCAGCATTTCTCCATCTGGAAATGCCATACCGCAATCAAGTACGAACATATCACCACAACACTCAAACAGTGTTATATTTTTACCTATTTCATTTAATCCGCCAAGAAAAATAGCTTTTATACTTGGTTTTTCCACGTTATTAGAAATATAGTTCTTTCTATATTTTGATTTATTACCTTTATTTTTCACAATACTATGTCTTGTACTTTTATTATTTTGCTTACTCTTAACATTCTTCGCATTATTGGTATGCTGTTTCCTGCCTTTATTTCCGTTACCCACAGGCTTTTTTTCCTTATTAGTCACAAGAAATCCTCCGTTAATAAAATTTATGTATATGAAATTGATTTTGTATAACCATACATCTTACGTAATTACAAAGTAACAAGTCTGATTCTATATGTTAGTTTCAATAAAATGGACTTGTTTTAGTTAAAGCTATGTTCTAAACACAGCAAATAGAAAACTATAAAATATACATAATTAAAAATAGCTATTACGAAACAAATTATAACCATAGTATATCTTACAGTTCATAATATAAGTATATGCAAATATACAACTTATATTATAATTTATGTATAGCTTTGTTTTATAATTATAATCTTGTTAACATTATATTTATGTCGCAAACGGTGCCGACATATGCTAAGCAATAGTATAATTAAATTTTGTCAATACTTACTGCACGTTAAAAGTAATGCTTACGCAAAGTAAGTAAAAAATCCGAACACACACATTTATTTTATTTTACCTTGTTTGCTCTTTTGTGTCAAGATGTAATAGTAAACTCTAATTAAAAACTGAAAAATTTCAATTAAATTACCCTGTCACTCAATACAAACTGCCTATACAAGCAAAATCATACAATTTTCATCTAACTCTTTATTTAACATAGCTGTTTGAAATAAATGGCTCTATAATAGTAAGCGTCAACTCAAGCACGCCTACCCATCCCCCTTTTAATAGGATATAATTCTCATTAAAAAGAGGATTTTTAAATATGGCGACAAGGAGAACTAAAGAGGAAAAATTAAAATTAATAGCTGATTATGAGACATGTGGTCTATCTATGTCAGAATGGTGTACTGCTAACAGTATATCAAAATCAACGTTCTCAGGCTGGATTCGTAGTACAAAGGCTGATGTCAGAAAACCTAAAAGTAAAGCAAGGTTTGTAGAGGTTACGATTCCAGCAAAGTTGCAGGAGCAACCAGAAATGCAAGTAAAAAATACCACTGACATTACAGTTGAATATAAAGCCGTTAAGATTACAATTCCTACTAATATTGATGTAAGAACACTAGAAAACATTTTAAAAGTGGTGCTACAGGCTGATGTTTGAATATAGTGATTACAAAATTATCCTCTGCTGTGGTGCTACTGATATGAGAAAAAGCATTAATGGTCTATCAGAAATTGTGGCTCTATAATAAATGTTGGGGTAAAGAAAAATAGAGCCTAGAAAAATTAATAAAAAATAAGGCATATTTTGAAAAAATCCTGTAAAATGAAAAGCGAGAAAACTACAATTTTCAGGAGGTCAAAAT
>JAXKHT010000121.1:0-13730 GCA_036549705.1 Acutalibacteraceae bacterium
GGTAATAGTATCAAACTGGAATGTATATGTACCACCTGTTGCGTTTAATGTTATATATGATGTGAATTTTGGGTTTAATGTTAAGCCATTGCAATAATCTGCAACAACCTTATTGTAACCAAACAGTTTTTCGCCCTTAGCTATTTTTAGCTTATATGTGCCAGCTGGCAATGCTATGCTTCCACCAACCTTAGTAGATGCTATATTATTTAGCATTAGGGTTATATCACCTGTAACAGTGTAGTTATATTTCTTTACAGTTATTTTGTATGTATCAATTACTTCATCATTTTCATCAAATACAGTTATTGTGTGTACATTGTTTTCAGCTGTAACTGTGTATGTTACATTTTCCTCTTCAAATACAGGTACAATGCTAACATCTGTAGTGTTGTCTAGGTAAACTGTATAATCCTTAGTTTCTGTGTTAAAGCTGTCTACATAAGTACCGTTTACTGTAATATCAGTTAGATGTACATCACTTGTAAAGAATTTTATATTTGTATAGCCATTGCTTTTAAGAGTATTGTGGGTTGTTGAATTTTTATAGCAGTAAATAGTGCAGGTATCGTTATTTTGAAAACCTCCAGGCGAAATACTTGATATATTTTTACTTAATATTTCCACCGTTGTTAATGCTGGACATTCAAAAAATGCTGTCCATCCAATACTTTCAACATCCTCACCTATTTTTACATTCTTTAATTTGCCACACTGCATAAAAGTGTGGGATTCAATGGTCTTTACACCGTTACCTATAGTTACACTTTCCAATTCGTGACAATATCTAAAAGCATTATTTCCGATAATAACATCATTACCGTTTTCTATATTCACGGTTTTTAAGCTATAGCAATTATAGAAAGCCTCACTACCTATAGATGTCAAGTTACTAAGGTTTATATCTAGTGATGTTAGACTATAACAACCATGAAAAGCTCCATTTTCTATAATCTCTAAGTTTTTTGGCAAAACCAAGTTTGATAACGAAGTATTATATTGAAATGCACCGTTACCTATTTGGGTAAGACCTATACACACTGACAAATCCACTTCTGTAAGTGCTTCATCCTCATAGAAAGTACTATAACCCATTGATGTTATATTTTTTCCAAATTTCACCTGCGATAACTTTGTGCAATAACCAAAAGCAGTATCACCTATTGTCCTAACTCCATCGCCTATTACTACTTTTGTTAAATTATCACAACTACCGAAAGCTCCATTACCTATTGTTGTAACACTATCACCAATTATTATCTCTGTTAAATTGCCACAACTATTAAATGCTCCATTTCCTATGGTTGTAACACTATCACTAATTATTATATCTGTTAAATTATTACAACTACAAAATGCTGCTTCTCCTATTTCTGTAATATTGTTAGGTATTGTATATGCACCACTACGAGCTTTTGGATATAACATAATTGCAGTTTTATCCTTATTCAGTAATATACCATCATCACTGCTATATACTGTGTTATCTTCTGACGCAGTAACATTTTCTATAGCTTTACACTCATAAAACGCTTGGGGATGTATAGATGTACAACCACTACCTATTTTTATATTTTTCAAAGACACATTATCAGAAAAAGCATATGAACAAATAGATACCACACCATCTGGTATATTTAATTCCTCCAAATCATCACAGCCGTAAAAAGCTCCAATACCAATAGTCTCTAAGCTATCAGGGAATATTAAAGTTTTTAGCGATGTATTATACGCAAATGCACATCTGTCTAGTGTTGTCAACTCTGTACATACTGATAAGTCCAGCTCTGTCAGTTCTGTTTGCCCATAAAATGCATAATCATATATACGTCTTATGTTTTTACCAAATTTTACAGAGGTTAGGTACCTTTTTTCTAAAGCATAACTACCTATAGAAACTACCTTTTTGTCTGCAAGCTCTGCATATTCACTACCTGTTGTAACATCAGGTATAACAATGTCTCTACTTGTACCATTGTAATCTACAATTTCCACAGTATACTTGTTAATAAGTGAATAAACAAAGCCATTTTCTGTGTAAGTTTTTGTTGCGTTAGATTTTTCTGTTGTTACGTCTGCCGCTGATACATTTGCCCAGCCCCAAAATTCACTTGGCAAGATTGTAAAGGAGCTGAATACCGTTAAAAATACCAGCACATACGAAACAACTTTTTTCATTTTTGACATAAAATAAACCCTCACTTTCAAATATATCGGCAAATACACCGTGAGCAAATTGTACAACATTTTACCAGTTTTGGCAATTCACAAGTTTTACAAAGTTTTTACCATCATTTAGGGCGTTTTTGACAATTATCGCTATTATAACACAAATCTACTATAGTTGTTTACATTTTCTCCAATATTCCTTAAAGGCTTGTTCATTTTTATTATTACCGTATTCATAATATTTTTTGTCCTTTACTATGTCTGGCAGGTATTGCTGTTTAACATAATGATTTTCATAATCGTGGGGATATAAATAAAATTGTCCTTTTACCTGTACTTCGTCACCGTCATAGTGCATATTTTGAAGCTGTCTGGGTATATCTCCTACCAAGCCTTTTTCTATGTCTGCCATTGCTTGGTTAACAGCCATATATGCAGAATTACTTTTAGGTGCATTGCATACCAAAATTACTGCATTAGCAAGGGGGATTCTCGCCTCTGGCAAACCAACCTGTAAGGCAATATCTACACAGCTTTTAACTATAGGAATTATTTGAGGATAGGCAAGTCCTACATCTTCGCAGGCACATACAAGCAATCTTCTGCAAACTGACGGTAAATCCCCTGCTGACAGCAATCTGGATAAATAATACACGCCTGCATCTGGGTCTGAACCACGCATAGACTTTTGCAAAGCCGACATTAGGTCATAATGCTGGTCACCGTCACGGTCATAACGCATTGCACTGCGTTGGGTTAGTTGAGTGGCTGTATCTAAAGTAATTGTTCTTATAGAATTTTCTGGAAGAGTAGAAAGTGTGCAAAGCTCCACAGCGTTTATAGATTTGCGTACATCACCACCACAGGCAGAGGCTATATATTTTATAACCTCGTCTGATACTTTTATTTCCTCTTTTAGTTCTTCAGCCATAATGTTGAAACCCCTAGTTACTGCCTTTTCAATCTCCGTTACAGGCACAGACTTAAATTCAAACACTGTACAACGACTTAAAATAGCATTATACACATAAAAATAAGGATTTTCCGTTGTAGAGGCAATAAGAGTTATACTACCGTTTTCCAAATACTCTAACAGGGTTTGCTGTTGCTTTTTATTAAAATACTGAATTTCATCAAGATACAGTAAAATTCCATTCATTCCCCCAAAGGTGTCCAGCTCTGCTACTATTTCCTTAATATCTGCTGTAGATGCAGTTGTTCCGTTAAGCTTTCTTAAAAGTTTATTTGTACGCTTTGCAATATAGCTTGCAAGGGTACTTTTGCCTACGCCTGAGGGACCATAAAAAATCATATTTGGTATATCAATACTATTTTCTATAATATTTCTAAGAGGTTTACCCTTATCCAATATATGCTTTTGCCCTACTATGTGGTCAAGATTTTGGGGTCTTATTCTGTCAGCCAAAGGATTTCTCATAACATCACCTATCTAATAACAAAAGGCAAACGCATTTTTCAATGCATTTGCCCTAAATGTTAAATTCTTAATAAATTATTTGTATAATGGATATTTGTCGCAGATTTCTGTAACCATAGCACGTACTGCATCAGCATTGCCCTCGAAATCATTAATAACAAGAGAAATACACTCTGCAATCTTGTCCATATCTTCTTCTACTAAACCTCTTGTAGTAACAGCAGCAGTACCAATACGAATACCACTTGTTACAAATGGACTGCGTTGCTCGTTAGGAACAGTATTTTTATTTACTGTAATAAATACCTCGTCTAGTCTATGCTCAAGCTCTTTACCTGTAAGCTCTGTACCGCTTAAATCTAGAAGCATTACGTGGTTGTCTGTACCACCACTTACCAGCTTGTGACCTCTGCTCTTTAGTCCATCTGCAAGAGCCTTACAGTTCTTAACAATTTGCTCGCCATAAGCCTTAAACTCAGGCTTTAGAGCCTCTCCAAAGCATACAGCCTTAGCAGCTATTGTGTGCATTAATGGACCACCCTGTGTACCTGGGAAAATAGCCTTGTCAATCTGCTTTGCGTGTTCTTCTCTGCAAAGGATAAGACCACCACGAGGGCCTCTTAATGTTTTATGAGTTGTTGTTGTTACAAAATGAGCATACTCCATTGGGTTTGGATGAACACCAGCAGCAACTAATCCTGCAATATGTGCCATATCTACCATTAGATAAGCACCAACCTCGTCAGCAATCTCTCTAAACTTCTTAAAGTCAATAACTCTAGGATAAGCACTGGCACCACAAACTATTAAAGCAGGCTTGCACTCCTTAGCAATCTCTAGAACCTTATCATAATCAATATAGTGTGTTTCAGGGTCTACACCATAAGGAACAAAGTTAAAGTAGCTACCTGACATATTAACAGGTGAACCGTGTGTTAGGTGACCACCCTCGTTAAGGTTCATACCCATAACAGTATCACCTGGCTTTAGCATAGCAAAATAAACAGCCATATTAGCCTGTGCACCAGAGTGTGGCTGAACGTTAGCGTGTTCTGCACCAAAAAGCTCGCAAGCTCTTTTTCTAGCAATCTCCTCAACCTCGTCTACACACTGGCAACCACCGTAGTAACGCTTACCAGGATAACCCTCTGCATACTTATTTGTTAGTACGCTACCCATAGCAGCCATAACCGCAGGAGATACAATATTCTCTGAAGCGATAAGTTCAAGATTTCTTCTCTGTCTTGCAAGCTCCTTATCCATAGCCTGTGCAACATCATTGTCATATTTGCCCACAAAATCAATTGTGTTCATCATATCATTATACATTGGCGTTTTTACTCCTTATACATAAACATTTTAGGCATAGAAATAGCCTTTTAATCTATTATAAATGAATATGTAAGATTTTGCAAGACATATTTATGTATTAAAGTGATAAAACAACAATATTTAATAAAAAAACCGATGGAAAACCATCGGCTAAATTACAATTACATTTTATTATCCTACCTGAAAACTAAAAAGCTCCTTATCCCACAGGATAACTTTATACTGTACACAATTTCCTGTTAAGGTTTTTTCCACTTTGCAAATAGTCTTTGCTATACCTTTTTTCTTTAGTATATTAAAAATAGATTTTAAGATATTAAATAATCCCACAAAAAATACAGACAAGCATACAAGTCTTTTTATAAATCTTAATAATGCAAACATATATATCACCAATCCTGTTTTCGTTATAGCACAATAAAAATATATTTCAACACTATCATTAAATAACAAATCACACTATTTTATTAAATACGTCTTATATTAAACATAGCCCCTGTGATGTAAGGCTCTCATTAAAAAGGTTTTAGCAAGGCTGTTGGGTTTTACATTTTTTACAGCCTGTTCTATTGTAAACCACTGTGCTAAATCTACCTCATCTTTTTTAATATTAAACTTTTCGCTGTCAACAACTACTACAAAATTATGAATAAGCGTGTTGCTTTTTTCAAAATATATGCTGTCGTTATAATCCCAAGACACAGCTTTTAATCCAACCTCTTCCATAATTTCTCTTTGCAATGCCTGTTGTGGGGTTTCGCCTTTATTTATATACCCTGCAACAAGAATATTAGATTTTCGTCCATACTGTTGAATTAAAAGAAGCTTATCGTTATCTCTATTAAAAATAACATTACTTACCGCACTGCTATACATAGGGAACCTAAATTCATTGCATCTACTGCAAAATTGAACCATTCCCTCATCTCCACATAACTTGGGATATAGCTGAGTACCGCACACATTACAAAAATTCATTTCATCCATTGGTTGCACCCCTATACTATTTTACGAAAATTTAACGCATTTAGTATAAACAATTATATTCTTATGTTGGTATTAAATTTCTCCTTACATTTTGGGCAATACAAGCTGTGTTTTCCTTTAACAAATGGCACACGAATACTAACCTTGCAATAAGGACATTTTATATACCTGAACATTTTTCTATCTCTATATTTTTTCTGCTGTAGCTTAAACCAATTTACAACACTACTCCACCAAGGCTTTATTTTTTGCAAATGTGGTTTGGCTTTGCTGTAATATTTTAGGAATATATCATTTTCTTTACTTCTTTGTTCTATATTTTTAGATAACGAGCGAAAAATTACTATTGCTACTATTAATAAAAGAATCCATCTAACAATATTACTACCAAAAATCAGTGTATTAAGAATATTTAACACAATCCATAAAATTATTAATGCATTGTTTAGGGTATCATTACCATATCTACCATTCATAAACTCCATAAATTTAAGATAAAAATTCTGCATAACCCACACTCCTTAAAGGTAATTATAGTACATAGCCCTATTAAATGCTTGAATAATTCGTAAACATTGCAAAAAACAACATTATAGTAATGGGAATAAACTGCAAAAAGAGCAACCACCACAATAAGCAGTGATTGCCCTTTATTAAGCAATATTATGCAACTTTCCAAGTATTAATTGGAGCTTCATCATAGTAGATATAAATGTAATATCTTTGTAACAAGCTAATATCCTTTAGAGATATAACGCCGTCGCCATTTACATCTGCACATAGCATACCAATATCTGAAAGTTTTACAAGACCTAACTTATATCTTTGTAGAGTTATAAGGTCAGCAGTAGTTATTGAACCACTACCATTACAGTCACCTACAAGATACTTAACACCCTGTGTTTGCTCCTGATTATAAGTAGCAACATAATTAGCGTGTTTTGGAACAATTATGCCATCAGCATTTTCTGTATAATCTGCAATAGCCTCTTCCATATAAGTAAACACTTCTATTTCGCCCTCTGCCTTTACAGTAAACTTTACCTTGTAAAGTAGGCAACCGCTGTCCTGGTCAAAGTCACCGTTATGTGTTTCCACATAGCTAAACTTACCTGTTGTTGAATTGTATGCACCCATTGGTGACACACATAGCTCGTAGCCTCTGCTATCCTTAATAATGTCTGTAGATGTATCTACATTGTTCCAGTATGCAGAAATATCATTTCTCTTGCTTGCAATATCAAGAACTTTTGGTGCATTTGGCTCCATACTACCCTCTGTATTAGCACCTTTCTTTGTGCCTACAGGCTGGTTGTAGTATGTTCTTGCACACATTGTGTATACATCTGCTGAATCTAGCTTAATGTATACAGGGTACTCAAATGTATCACCTACATTAAGAACAAGAGTTTCTCTCTTATTATCATCTTTTAGGTGAACAATAGCCTGACCTGGTTGTGTTTCGATTTCCTTCTGTTCCTCATTATAAATTGCTACATAATTAGCGTGTTCTGGAATAATTACACCTGAAGCATTTTCTGTATAATCTGCAATAGCTTCTTCCATATATGTAAATACTTCTACCTCACCTGGTGCCTTTACTGTAAACTTTACTTTATATAGTAGGCAACCACTGTACTGGTTGAAAGCACCGTTTTGTGTTTCAACATAGCTAAACTTGCCTGTTGTTGAATTGTACGCACCCATTGGTGACACACATAGCTCGTAGCCTCTGCTATCCTTAATAATGTCTGTAGATGTATCTACATTGTTCCAGTAAGCAGTAATATCATTTCTCTTACTTACAATATCAAGAACCTTTGGTGCGTTAGGCTCCATACTACCTTCTGCATTTGCCTGCTTCTTTGTACCAACTGGCTGGTTGAAATATGTTCTTGCACACATTGTGTATACATCTGGTGAGTCCAACTTAACATATACAGGATACTCAAAAGTATCACCTACATTAAGAACAAGTGTTTCTCTGTTATTATCATCATTCAAGTGGATAATAGCCTTGTCTGTTACATCACCTGTTGGAACCTCTGTTGGTTTTGCTGTAGGAACTTCTGTAGGCTTTGTTGCAGGCTCTACAGCTGTACCACCTGTTATATCCATTGTCATTTCAGTAACCTGAACAACATTGCCCTGTGCAAGTGCCTTTTGGAACTCTGGAGCATAGATAACACAAGTCTGCTGGTTACCTAAAGATGTATCCTCTGAAACCTTAAAGGTAATTGTACAGTACTCGTCGCCACCCTCAGACTCTGTAAAATGCATATCTTTCTTCATCTGTGCAAATTCATCAGAAGTATCAGAAATAAATTCAGATGGGATAATGCTAAATGCGTCAAACTTATCACTTAAAGAGTATTTAGAAAATGCACCTAAGTCATAGAAAATATCACCATCATCATAATACTTGTCGCACTTTGACTGAATAACATCATTCATTTTAATGCTTTGATACTCTAACAAGCTCTTTTCACGGCGTGGAATGTGGTTAGCAATAAAGTTACTTTGAGCAGTTTCCATTAACCCACCTTTTGCAAAAAGACCCTCAATGTTATCTTCTTCAGTAAGGTCATATCTAATAGATAGAGAACTTAGATATGGTTCGTCCTTTGCTTTCATATTAACCTTTAGACTAACCTCGTCGCCACGGTTTGCTGTAACAACCTTTTTCTGTTGATACACATACTGCTTATGGCCTGGCTGAGATTCACCGTCCATTAGATAGCTGTAGAATACAAGCTCAACTGGGTCACCTGCATTGCTTTCAGCTGTTGTTGTTGCAGTCATAGATTTTGTTGTGTCATCGCTAACAGCAGATACACTTGTGCATGGAATTATACAAGAAGTAACTGTTAGCATAGCACTAAGCACAACGCTTAGAAATTTTCTGTTCATCATTCTTCCTCCTTATTTTATACGCAAAGAAAATCTCACATAGTAATTATATAGCATATCAACAATTAACACAATAATTATATACCTGTGCAAATAATTTTCGTGTTTTTGTCCTGTGCCAACAAAATCTTTTTGTAAACTATTAACAATAATTATTGGATTTTTGTATAAAGCAATAAATAAATTAAATTTTTTGTTAATAATAAAGACCAATTAACACCAAAAATAATTTAAAATTATAATTTTTTATTAATCATTGGTTTTGAAATTCCCCTTTTTGCTAATGTTTAAACACACAAAAAGAACTGCTACACCAAAGATGTAACAGTTCTTATCATTTGAATAATTGATAAAATTGTAATTATCCCTTTACAGCACCAGCAACTATACCCTTTATAATATACTTCTGACAAACAAGGTAGAAGATAATAATTGGAATAATTGAAAGTACAATCATTGCCATCATATTAGCCATATCAATAGAGCCATAACCGCCTCTTAAATACTGAATAGCCATTGGCAATGTTTTTGTTTCTGATGTATTTAACAACAAATATGGCAACAAATAGTCGTTCCAAATCCACATTGCGTCAAGAATAGCAACAGTAATTGCTGTTGGCTTTAGAATTGGGAAAACAACCAAGAAGAATGTTTTTACAGGACCACAGCCATCAATCATAGCTGCTTCTTCAATCTCTAGTGGAACACTCTTAATAAAGCCTACAAACATAAATACAGCCAAGCCTGCACCAAAACCAAGGTAAACAAATATAATACCCACAGGGTTATTAAGTTTTAGTGTAGAAGCTACTTGTGTCATTGGGTACATAACCATTTGGAATGGAACTATCATAGAGAAAGCACACAACAAATACAAAAGCTTTGTATACCACGCTTTTACTCTTACAATAAACCACGCACACATTGATGTACACAATACAATTAATAAAACTGCAAATACAGTAATAAATAAAGAAGTAAAGAACGCCTCAAAAAAGCCTATTTTTTCAATACCTTCTATATAGTTGTTAATACCATAGAAAGATTCTGCATTTGGAAATGCAAAAGGCTCTGTACCTACATACAACTTGCCCTTAAATGAGTTCATTAGCACCATCAAAATTGGTGATATAAAAGCAATAGCAAGTATTGTAAGAAGTATAATAAAAGGAATATCCTTTGGTTTTACTTTATTCTTTGGCTTTTTATTGCCGTTTTGTGAAACCATTCTAACAACTGTTTTCTGTCTTTCTGGCTCTTTAGAGTTTGCAGGTTTGTCGCCAACAACAGGCTTCTGTACAGGAACAGTAATTTCAGGTTCTACATAATTATAACCAGCCATTAGCTTTCAACCTCCTTACTACGTGTAAAGTACAGCTGAGCCAATGCTATAACTGCAACAATTATAAAGAATACAACAGCCTTTGCCTGACCAACACCCTGATAGCCCACACGACCATAGAAAGTGTTATAAATATCAAGAGCAAGCATTTGTGTTTCTTTACCAGGTGCACCTGCTGTTAAAGCAAGGTTCTGGTCAAATAGCTTAAATGAGTTAGTTAAAGTTAAGAAAGTACAAATTGTAATAGATGGCATTACCTGTGGAATTGTAATTCTTGTAAGCTTCTGCCAGTTATTTGCACCGTCAATATCAGCCGCCTCTAACAAATCTGGCGACACATTTTGTATACCGGCTACATAAATAATCATCATATATCCTATCAGCTGCCAGTTCATAAGTATTACCAATCCCCAGAAGCCATAGGAAGCATCATAGGTAATTGACACACCAAAGAATGACAGTACACCGTTAATAATCATTAACCATATATAACCAAGTACAATACCACCAATAAGGTTAGGCATAAAGAATACTGTTCTAAACAAGTTTGTACCCTTAAAGCCCTTTGTTAACAGCAATGCCAAAAGGAAAGCAATAACATTAATTGTAACAACAGAAACCACAGTAAATTTTACAGTAAACCACAAAGCATCTATAAAGCTACTGTCCTGAAAAGCCTTTATATAGTTGTTAATGCCAACCCATTTTACATTTGTAATAACCTTAAATTTGGTAAAAGATAGATATATACCCATTATAAAGGGTGCGATAAAGGAAATAATAAAGGCTATAACTGTTGGAACAACAAACAGCGGAAACCATCTTTTTATCGCTTTTTGCATTATTACTCCTCCTTTATAAAAACAATAAAAGATCCATAGTACACATCACTCTCGCACCCTAGGGATGCGAGAGTGATATTATTTTTATATTAACTTAAATTAAACGCTGTAGAAATTAAGCCTCTTCCTTTAGCTCTGCTTCTGTTTTCCAAGAAGCCTTAGCGTCATCAACAACAGCTGTCCACTCTTTCTGACCCTGTGCATACTGTAGAAGACTAGCACCGAAGTCGTTCTTCCACTGCTCACTTGGGATACCTGCAAATGTCCATACTACTGAATCTACGCCGTCTTTCTCCATCCAGCTTAGAACTTCCTTAGCTAGAGGATCGCTTGGCTTTTCATCTTCTTTAAATGTGCTAAATGGAGCAATAAAGCCTAGGTCTTCTACAACAGCCTTCTTACCATACTCTGATGAGAACAACCACTCTAGGAAGTCGATAGAAGCCTGCTGAACAGCTGGATCAACCTGGCTGTTAATTGCAAAGTAGTTCTCTGTACCGATACATAGACCCTGATTAGCCTCGTTCTCTGTACCTGAGTAAATTGGAAGATACTTAATATCGTCCTCAGCAACTACGTTACCATTTGTGCCTGAAATCTGAGCCCAAGCCCAGTTACCGTTCTGTACCATAGCAACCTGACCAAGAGCAAACTCACTCATAGACTCGTCAACAGTCTTAGAACCTAGCTGGTTCTTCTCTGTGCAAGAATTCTCTATGTATAGGTCAAATATGTTCTTGAAGTTATCAGCCTGCTTAAACTCTAGCTCTTTAGCGTTTAGACAGTTTGTAATTGAGCTACCTGTACCTGTGTTGAACTCGTAGAATAGAGGTACATTCATTAGGTGAGTCTGCCATCTCCAGTCGTCACCAGTTTTTAGTGATGTTGAAGCAAATACGCCCTTGATGCCTAGGTCGCCAGCCATCTTTGTCATATCCTCTACAACAGCCTTTAGAGCGTCATAGCTCTTAACTTCGTCCATGCTCTTGTACTCTGTTGTCTTCTTGTCAGACTCAAAGTACTTCTTCATAATAGCGTTGTTATAGATAATACCATAACCCTCAACAGCGTAAGGAACACCATATACGCCGTCGCCAGATGTTACAGCCAATGATTTATCTGTTAGATTTGAGTATAGCTCTGTGCCAGATAGGTCTGCACAGTAATCTTTCCAGTTTTCGTAACCTACAGGACCATTAATCTGGAAGATTGATGGAGCTGAGTCAGCGTTAGCCATCTGTGTTGTAAGAGTTTTCTCGTACTCACCAGAAGCAGCTGTAGAAACCTTAACCTTAATACCTGTTTCTTCCTCGTACTTCTTAGCAATATCATCGTACTTATCAGAAATTTCTGGCTTAAAGTTTAGGTAATAAATCTCCTTAACGCCAGAAGTATCAACCTTAGATGAGCTATCTAGTGTTGATGAATTGTCTGGTGTTGAGCTACTGCCACCTGTTGAACCTTCACAACCTGTTAGAGCTACTGCAGAAGCACTTATGCAAAGAGCCATAAATACAGCAGCAATTTTTGAAAACTTATTCATTTTAATTCTCTCCTTCATTATCTGAAATAATTTTCTACCTCTCAAATGTATTTGTCGAAAATACACATTATTTTCAACAGCATACACCTCTTGTTAGTCATTTTACCACGCTAATATATTTTATGCAAGAATTATTTTAATTTTAGCGGACAACACCATTAACTTTTATATATTGCACAAAACTTTACAGGAACATTTATACATTATGCAAAGTAAATTAGCTATAATCCACCTGCAAAAAAAGACATATTTCCTCATTTATTATTCAATATCTACACCACTGTAAACAAACACATAACATCTGTCTTTACTGGGCAAAAACAAACAAGTAACAGTATTTCCATTTGGGTTTATCTAAAATAAACAGGCAACAGCTGTACCGCCATTGCCTGTGCAAAATCATATAAAAGTAAACCTAAAACCTGTAAAAATTACTTCTGTAGGTTAATCTTCTCAATGTCAGCAGGAAGAGAAATATTCTTCTCTGTTTCCTTATCAAAGATGTGTAGTCTGCTTAGGTCGAATGCGATTCTAATTGTATCGCCAGGCTTAGCCTTTGAAGTAGGAGCAACTCTAGCTGTAACAGAAGCTGTACCAACTGTTAGATACAAGTAAATTTCTGCACCCATAAGCTCTGTAACTTCAACCTTAGCTTCCATAGCGTTAGCATATCTGTTAATGCTCTCGTTATCATCATATACGTTCTCTGGACGAATACCAAATCTAACTTCTTTACCAACATAGTTAGCAAGGTTAGCTGACTTTTCTGCTGGAATAGCAAGAGTAATACCGTCGAATGATAGAGTATAAGTTGAACCACTCTTACCAACTGTAGCATTTACAAAGTTCATCTGTGGTGAACCAATAAAGCCTGCAACGAACTCGTTACAAGGATAATCATATAAATGCTGAGGTGTGTTAACCTGCTGTACAAGACCGTCTTTCATTACAACGATTCTTGTACCCATTGTCATAGCCTCTGTCTGGTCATGAGTTACATAGATGAAAGTTGTACCTAGTCTTAGGTGTAGCTTAGAAATCTCTGTTCTCATCTGTGCACGTAGCTTAGCATCAAGGTTTGATAGTGGCTCATCAAGCAAGAACACCTTAGGGTCACGAACGATAGCTCTACCTAGAGCAACACGCTGTCTCTGACAACCTGAAAGA
>JAXKHT010000122.1:0-2031 GCA_036549705.1 Acutalibacteraceae bacterium
ACAATAATGAATATAAGTTAAGCGAAGAAAGGAGAGGTATTTTGGGAAGCTCAGCTAGATAGTGGATTTGCAAGTCTTATTATTTTAATGCGTTTCTGTGGAGGAAAAATTTCTCAACAAGAAATTGAGCATATTTCTGTTTTGCATACTAACAAGTTTAGTGATACGGATATTATTAGCACTGCAAAATCCTTTAAATTTTCTGCAAAAATCCGTAAGGTTAACATTAAAGAATTAAAAGAGATAGATAGACCTGTTATTGCTAAAAGTAGCAATAAGGGATATTTTATTGTGGCAAAGATTCTTGATGATAAGGTTATGGTTCTATACCCTGATAAACGAAGTCCAGAAACAATTAAAATGGCTGAATTTGAAAAATTGTGGACAGGTGTAGTAATACTGCTCAAGAAAAAAGAGCTTATTGATTCTGAAGTTAAGTTTGGCTTTAAATGGTTTATTCCTACAATTCTAAAATTCAAAAAACAGTTTATTCAGGTTTTTATTGCTGTTTTTACAATTCAAATTTTAGGTATTCTTACACCTATTATGACACAGGTAGTTATTGACAAGGTACTTGTAAATAATAGTATGTCTACTCTTGTAACAATATCTATTGGTATAGCTCTTGTTTATATTTACGAGCTTGTGTTAGGCATAGCTAAAAACTATGTTTTTACCCATACAACCAACCGTATTGATGTTATTTTGAATTTTAGATTATTCAAGCATTTATTTGCATTACCTTTAAAATACTTTGAATCAAGACGTGTAGGTGAAACAGTTGCAAGAGTGCGTGAAGTAGATGGAATCAGAAACTTCCTTACAGGTACTCCTCTTTCAACTGCTATAGACCTTATGTTTATAATTATTTATATAATAATTTTATTTGTATATAATGTTCCATTAGGCTTTGTTGTTATTGCATCTATTCCTGCTTTTGCAATACTTTCTGCAATTATTACTCCTATGTTCAAAAAATGTTTGGACGAAAAATTTAATGCAGGTGCAGAATCACAATCATTTTTGGTTGAATCAATTAACGGTGTACAAACTGTTAAATCATATGCCCTAGAGGAAAGCTTTGAGAGAAAATGGGGCGATATTCAAGCTGATTATGTTAAAGCCAGCTACAAAACCTCAATGGTATCTACAAACTCAAATACCATTGCACAGTTTATCCAAAAGGCATTTGAATTGCTTATACTTGTTTTTGGAGCTACATTTGTTATGAAGGGTTCTCTTACAGTCGGTGCATTAGTAGCTTTCAGAATGTTATCAGGAAGAGTAACAGGCCCAGTATTAAGACTTGTTCAGTTATGGCAGGAATATCAGCAGGCTTCACTATCAGTAAGACGTATTGGTGATATTTTCAATTCACCTGCAGAAGCAATTAATACAACCAGTATTTCAAAGCTACCAAAAATTAAGGGTAATATAAAATTTGATAAGGTAAGATTTAGATATAAAATTGATAACCCAGAGGTAATCAAAGATGTTTCTTTTGAGATAGAAGAAGGCAGTATTGTTGGTGTTGTAGGTAGAAGTGGTTCAGGTAAAAGTACAATTTCAAAGCTTATTCAACGTCTATATATTTCTGAAAGTGGAAAGATAACTGTTGATGATATTGATATTTCTTTGGTTAATCCACTATGGTTAAGAACCCAGATAGGTGTTGTACTACAAGAAAATTATATGTTTTCAGGTTCAGTAAGTGAGAACATCTCTATTCATATGCCTACTGCAACAGCAGAACAGATTATACAGGCAGCAAAAACTGCAGGTGCTCACGAGTTTATTTCACAGCTACCAAACGGATATGATACTGTAATTGGCGACAAGGGTATTGGTTTATCTGGTGGACAAAAGCAAAGAATCGCTATCGCAAGAGCTATTCTTGCTAATCCTAGAATTCTAATTTTTGACGAAGCTACTTCGGCTCTTGACTATGAATCAGAAAGTATAATTCAAAGAAATCTGAAAGACATCTGTAAGGGCAGAACCGTAATTATTATTGCACACAGACTTTCAACG
>JAXKHT010000123.1:0-11621 GCA_036549705.1 Acutalibacteraceae bacterium
CCTTAATGCTATATTAATTTTTGTTATACAATTATTATACCATTTTACTGCCTATTTGCAAGTTACAGATAAAAAATAGCAAGGCAGTAACACTCTTTTTGCGTACTGCCTTTAGTAATAGTAAAACAGCCCTACAGAGGAATTAAACCCTGTAAGGCTGTGAATACACAAGTAATGTTTATAGAATAAACAAATAACATTACAATTTTATCATTAAATATAAGTTACTTTTTAATAAGACCTGCATCTTTAATTGAAATTTTCTGTTTATTGTTGTTCTTTTTTCTTGGAAGCATTAAATTTGTTAACTTTTGAATTACTATTCCCAGTAAAACACACACAATATAAATTGGTATTGTTGCACAAATAAACATTAAAAAATATTTATCAGGGCTTGCAAATTGAGGGAATAAGTCTGAATAAACCTTTGCATCAAGAAGATGTGATAGCAAATATCCTCCATAACAACCACCAGCCATAACTTTCAAAACACGACTAACGATTGGATGAATTTTAACTCTATATAAAGCAACAAATAAACATACAACAATAAGCACTATCCAAATATCAGCAAACTCCCATACAACGGCGTCTTGCAACATACCGTCTGTGGAAAGCACTGTAAAGCCTCCCAACACCGCAGCTACTGAAACTGCACCTAGCAAGCCCAGCCAAGTATCAACCTTAGGCTGACAGCGACGCACAATAGCACCAAGAATGTAATATGTAATTGGATAGGTTATTCTCCAATAGTCTGGGAACACAGACCACTTTGTTGCACCTGAAAGTGCTGTTAATATCAGCATTGCAACTGCAAAATAGTTCATCTCTTTATTGGACAAATGTTTTAATGCAACATTAATAAATGGAATAATCAAAACCAAACCTATGTACATTTCAACATACCAACCGTATTTAACAGCACTAAACTCAAAGAGCATAGTTAGCCATGCAGAAAAAGTATGCACCTCATTAAAAACAAAGTGACGAATTGGAATTGTTATAGCCGCAACCAAAAAATAACATAATATAACAGACAATAAAGCACGATAGCAGGATTTTATATTGGTGTTTTCTGACTTTAAATATCCAGACAACATTAAAAATAATCCAATACAGCTTACGCTTAACCAACGAAAGCTACCTGCCAAATACATATCAAGTCCTACTTGCCCTGCATGATAATAACCGTTGTATAAAAAAGAATGAAAGGTTAATACAAACAACAAGGCTAAACATCTTATCAAATCCAAACCAGGTTGTCTTTGATTTTCTATTTTTTTCTCTTTATTCTTTTTCATTTTATAAAAGTTCTACATTCAGTTATATACAAAGCAAAACTAAATATTAGTCAGCGTACTTATCTTCGCCACCCCAAGAATACATCTTTCTTAGTTCCTCGCCAACTGCCTCTAGCTGATGAGAAGCTTCGATTCTTCTTGTTGAGTTGAAGTGAGCTCTACCATTCTTGTTCTCAGCAATCCACTTAGCAGCAAATGTACCGTCCTGAATCTCTGTAAGAACCTTCTTCATCTCTTTCTTTGTTTCCTCTGTAATTAGACGCTTACCTGTTTCGTAGTCTCCGAACTCAGCTGTATCAGAAATTGAATATCTCATCTTAGAGAAACCACCGCTGTAGATTAGGTCAACGATTAGCTTCATCTCGTGGATACACTCGAAATAAGCGTTCTCTGGAGCATAACCAGCCTCTACTAGAGTTTCAAAACCAGCCTTCATAAGAGCTGTTACACCACCGCATAGTACAGCCTGCTCACCAAATAGGTCAGTTTCTGTTTCTGCCTGGAATGTTGTTTCTAGTACACCAGCACGGCTACCACCAATACCAGCAGCATAAGCAAGACCCATATCTGTTGCCTTACCTGTAGCGTCCTGATATACAGCGATTAGACAAGGAACACCCTTACCCTCTACATATTCGCTTCTTACTGTGTGACCAGGTCCCTTAGGAGCAATCATAAATACGTCTACATCCTTTGGTGGGATAATCTGCTGATAGTGAATATTAAAGCCGTGTGCAAAAGCAAGTGCCTTACCTGCTGTTAGATTTGGCTCGATGTCATTCTTGTATAGGTCAGCCTGTCTTTCGTCGTTAATAAGAATCATAATAATGTCAGCATTCTTAGCAGCGTCAGCAGCTGTCATAACCTTTAGACCAGCCTTTTCTGCTCTAGCCCAGCTCTTTGAACCCTCGTAAAGACCAACGATTACGTTAACACCACTTTCGTGTAGGTTTAATGCATGAGCATGACCTTGGCTACCATAACCAATAATTGCTACTGTTTTGTCCTGTAGAAGACTTAGGTTACAATCTTCCTGATAATAAATTTTTGCCATTGTAATTCTCCTCCTTATGCCATAAAATGTGGCTAACTAATATAATACAACAAAATGGAATTTATGTCAATTATTTAGCAGATATACTACCTTTTTCAATAGCTACGGTACCTGTTCTTACCATTTCTTTTATACCATATGGCTTTAACAGGTTTGCTATTGTTTCTATATTATCAAAGGTGTCTGCCATTTCTAATGTAATTGAGTTTACGCTTACATCAATTATCTTTGCACGCATAAGCTCTGCAATTTTCATAATCTCTATACGATTACCCATAGTGCTTTTTACTTTAATAAGAGCAAGTTCTCTGCTGATATATGTGTGGTCTTTAAGGATTTTAACCTCTAGAACAGGAATTAGCTTGTTAACCTGCTTTTTAATTTGCTCGGCAATATACTCGTCGCCGTCAGCTACTATAGTAATTCTTGATACATTAATATCTGTGGTAACACCAACTGCAAGGCTTTCTATGTTAAATCCTCGTCTGGAGAACAGACCTGTAATTTTACTAAGAACACCTGCCTGGTTTTCAACTAGTATGTAAATAGTATGCTTCATAAAATAGGTCCTTTCCGTTATACAGATGGTGCGTCTGGGCTTACTCTACAAACAAGAACAAATGCCTTGTCTGATTCTATCATCTTCTTGGCGTACATTTCAGCTTCTTCATTAGTTGTAGCATAGGCAGATTCAATATTATAAGCCTCTGCAATCTTCATAAAGTCTGGTGCTTGTTCGTCAAGATTTGTAGCAGTATAGCGTGAACTATAGTGATTTTTCTGTAGTTCTCTAACCATACCCAGCTTATCATTACGCATAATAACAATTTTAACATTAAGGTTGTTCTGTGCTATTGTGCCAAGCTCGTTCATACCCATTTGGAAAGAACCGTCACCACATACAGCAACAACAACTCTATCTTTTCTGGCGAATTTTGCACCAACAGCAGCAGGCACAGAATAACCCATTGTACCCATACCACCTGTTGTTAAAAATCTGCCTTCTTTAATACGGAAGTTGTTAGCACACCAAATTTGGTTTTGTCCAACATCGGCTACTAAAATTGATTTATTAGGCATCATTTCAGACATTTTAGAGATAAAGCTTCGTGGCTCTACACAGCCCTCAAAGGTTGGTGCTTCTCTTAACAATGTTTGCTTCCAACTGTCTGTTGTGTCTGCCCATTCATTAGGCACACGGTAATCACCAATACCGTCAAGCATTTTTTCTATAACTATAGCCATATCTCCAACAATAGGTACAGTAACATCAACATTTTTGCCAATTTCAGCAGGGTCAATGTCAATATGTATAATCTCTGCATTAGCAGAAAGCTGACCAGGAGCAGCTACAGCTCTGTCGCCAACTCTTGCACCACAAATAAGAATAACATCTGCTTCGTGAATAGCTTTATTTGCTACAGCCTTACCATGAGAGCCAAGCATACCTAAATACAGATTGTTTTCTGTTGGCATTACGCCTATACCCATCATTGTAGAAACTACAGGAATACCTGTTTTATTTGCAAATTCAACCAGCTTTAGCTTTGCACCAGAGGTTAGCACACCACCACCAGCACAAATAATAGGACGAGTAGCATTTTGAATAAGTCCTATAGCTTTTTCTATTTGCTTTGCATGACCCTCTGTACGTGGCTTATAGCCTGGAATTTCTGCCTTTTCAGGATAAATAAATTCTTCTATTTTATTTGTTTGTATATCCATTGGAACATCTATAAGTACAGGGCCTGGTCGACCTGTTGTAGCTATATAAAATGCTTCTTTGAAAATCTTTGGTAGGTCTTCTGTTTTCTTTACAAGATAGCTATGCTTTACAAAAGGCTCACAAGCACCTGTAATATCAGCCTCTTGGAATACGTCACGACCAATTAAGTCACTGCGTACCTGACCTGTAATAGCAATTATTGGAATAGAGTCCATATATGCTGTTGCAATACCTGTAATAAGGTTAGTTGCACCAGGGCCAGAAGTTGCTACACATACACCTGGCTTACTTACAGAACGAGCATAACCACTTGCAGCGTGAACTGAGTTTTGTTCTTGTCTTACTAAAATATGTTCTATATTGGAGTCCATTAGTGCGTCGTAAAACGGACAAATGGCAGCTCCGGGATAACCGAACAGGATTTCTACATTTTCCTGTTCAAGGCATTTAACCATTATTTCAGCACCACTAATCATAAGCGACACTCTCCTATCTTAAAATAACTCATAAAATATTATAGAACAGAAATTGTGGAAAATCAAGTAATTTGACAAATAAACAATCTTCTACATTGTATATATTTAGTAGTTACTTTTATAGAAGCTCTGTTGTTATTTGTATGCTTTTTATATATTGTTAAGCAAGCGACAGTTTACAAATATTTTACAATTATTCCTATTAATCTATCTTATTTTGTTTTATAATCACATAGTAGTCTGTGATTTTCTGTTAAATTTGAATTTTACAAAATTTATAGAGAGAGGGTTAATGCTATGAAAGAATACAGAGAAACAGGGAATTTTTCAAACAAATATAATATTTTTAGGCTTATGGTCATTGCTATGGCTACGGTGTTTTTGTTGTGGTTTATTGCACCTATCTTAGTCTTTGGTATTCTTATTATATATAATTTATTGGGAATATGTATTTGCAGTGGAATTATTATTTTTTACTCTGCTAGAAAATGGTTTATAAAATTAAAAGACAAAATGTATGAAAAAACACCTACAAAAATTTTGTGGAATACAGTTAAAGCAGGCGTATATGCTTTTGGTATTTATGGTATTGTAATTAGTATAATTATGGCTGTATGTGCCTGTATGCCTCCTGCCGAAAATGCAACAGCTATATTGCTTGGGGCACAGGTTCGTGGTGAACAACCAAGCCTTATACTATATGACAGAATAACAGCCTGTAGAAAATATTTAGAGAAAAGTCCTAACGCTGTTTGTGTAACAACAGGCGGACTTGGTGACACTGCAACTATTACCGAAGCACAGTGTATGTACAACGTGCTTACAGCCGAGGGCATTAAGAGAGATAGAATTTATCTTGAAGAAAATGCAACCAATACAAAAGAAAATATATCCTTTTCCTATGAAATTATTAAAGAAAATAATGCTAATGAAAACATTGCCATTGTGTCAGATGGTTTTCATCAAGCAAGAGCAAAGCTGATAGCTTACAAGCTGGGTCTTAAATGTAATATAGGTGCAGTTAGTGCTAACACAAATATTGTCTTACTGCCTACTTATTGGGTAAGAGAATGGTTTGGTTTGCCTTATGATGCTTTTTTAAGGTAAGAACTATTATAAATTTTCTGTTATATTTGGGGTTAACCTTAATTAATTTATGAATGTTTATTTATTTTTTGTTTACAGAGTATTACTTGACTTTTTATAAACATTAGCATATCATCACAGTAATAAATAAGTAAAAAAATAAAGCAAATAAACCTATTTGATTATATATGGAAAGGTGTGAGTTTATGGACTTTTTATCCTTTTTTAATCTGCCTTATATGGGTACCATAATAGATTTTGCACTTTTGGTAATAAGAATATTACTGCCTGTTTTGGCTGTTATAATCTTTTTTCAGTGTTTTAGCTCTATGAGCAGACAGCGTAGAGATGAACGACCTTTAATTATGCTTGTTAACAATCATACAGGAGAGGTTGCTCCTGTTTATTACTGGGAAAATTCCATTGGTAAAAGTAAAGCAGGAGATATTGTTATTAACGACAACAAGCTTTCCCCAGACCACGCTGTTTTATTGCGTAGAAAAGAAGGTTGGTTTATTAACGATGTAGGCTCACGGACAGGCACATATGTAAACGGAGAAAAAACAGCAGGTAGAACCCCTATTAAAATAGATGATGTTATAAGCCTTGGGGCTACTAATCTTGTGGCAAAAAGAACAGATGATGTAGTGACAAACGAAAATCAAATGCCAGCCAAAAAGCATAAGAAAAAAATAGGCATATTGCCATCTCTATTAGTTACTCTTATAGCTGTTTTTCACTTTTTTCTAGCAGCAGAGGCGGCTTTGTGCGATGAACTTCAAGATTTTACACCATTTTTAATTTGGGGACTAGTAACAATAATAAATATAATTTTCTATTTAATTTCTACCAAGGCATTACATAGAATCAGCTTTGAATTGGAAGCACTGGCAATGTTTATGAGTGGAACAGGTGTTATGCTGTTGGTTAGACAAGATTTAAGGCAAAGTATTGTACAAACAATAGCAATGGTTGCCGGTATGGTGTGCTTCTGTATTATTATAAAAATTATTAGCAACCCAGACCGTATAGAAAAATTTAGAATAGCATTATTTGCACTTGCAATTATATTATTGGGCGTAAATTTGCTGTTTGCAAAGGTAACCAACGGTGCAGCTAACTGGATTAGCATAGGTGGTATATCTGTTCAGCCATCTGAATTTGTAAAGGTGATATATATTTTAGTTAGTGCATCTGCTTTGGACAAGCTGTTAACAAAGAAAAATTTATTTGTATTTATTATTTTTTCAGCAATGTGCGTTGGTGCATTGGCTATTATGAGTGACTTGGGTACAGCGTTAATATTCTTTTGTACCTTTGTATTTATTGCTTCCTTGCGTAGTGGTGCTAATAAAACTATTATTCTTGCCATAGTTGCTACAGTTTTTGCCGCAACTATTATGATAACATTAAAGCCATATATAGCTGACCGTTTTAGTGCTTGGGGCAAATGCTTTGAGCTTGCCTATACTACAGGATACCAGCAGTCTAGAGTGCTTACTCACTCTGCAAGTGGTGGATTAATTGGTGTAGGTGTAGGTAACGGTTATTTGAAGCAGTACTTTGCTTCTGAAAGTGACTTGGTTTTTGGTATACTGTGTGAAGAGCTTGGCTTAATAATTGCAGTTATAACAGTAATGTGTATTATTGGATTAACTATTTATGCAAGAGCAGTAACCACAAGAAGCCGTTCTACATTCTATTCAATTTCGGCAAACTGTGCCGCAGGACTTCTACTTGTACAATCTGCACTTAATGTTTTTGGTGCAACAGATATTTTACCTCTTACTGGTGTAACACTGCCATTTATCAGCTTAGGTGGTTCCAGTATGATTTCCTGTTGGTGTTTGTTGGCGTTTATAAAATCAGCAGATGAACGAACCTATGCTATAAAAAGATAATTTTAATACTATATTTTCCTAGGGAAAGGAGAGATTGTGTATATGAAAAAAACCTTACGGCGTTCTAATTGGGTACTTTTTGTGGGGTTAGCTGTTATTGTAGGCTTGTGTGTCTTTATAGTACGCATAACTATAAACGCAGACCAATGGATTCAGCACACCTATAATGGACATCTTGCAGGTTCAAACGGACTTGCAAACGCTGGTACTATTTATGACCGAGAGGGCATTGTACTTGCTTATACACAGGATAATCAAAGGCTTTACAGTGATGATTACACAACTCGTTTGTCTACCCTGCATATTGTTGGTGATGACAGCTTGAATATCTCATCAGCTATACAAAGCTCATACCGTTCTCACTTAACAGGCTTTAGCTATTTTTGGGGAATGGGACTACCAAAATCTATTAACAAAGGCAACGACATTACTCTTAACATATATGCAGATGCTTGTAATGCTGCCTATAATGCATTGAATGGTCAAAATGGAGCAGTCGTAGTTTACAACTATAAAAACGGTGAGGTTTTATGCAGTGTAAGTACACCAGGGTATGACCCTATGAATCCACCAGAAATTACAGAAGAAAACGAACAGGAATATGATGGTGTTTATGTGGACAAAACCCTTGCTGGTGTTTATGCTCCGGGTTCTACTTTTAAGATAGTAACCACAGCAGCAGCACTGGAATATATTCCAGACATTGAAAGCAGAACATTTACCTGTAACGGAAGCATACAGGTAGGTGATGACAAGATAACCTGTATGGATAACCACGGTGAAATAACAATGAAAGAGGGCTTTGCAAAGTCTTGTAATATAGTTTTTGCCGAGCTTTCTATAGAGCTGGGTAAAAACAAAATGACAGCAATGTCTAACAAAATGGGTTTTAACAGTAAATATGTTGTTAATGGAACTAATACAGCAAAAAGCAACTTTGATGTAACAAAGGCTGACGAAAACCAACTGGGTTGGGCTGGAATAGGTCAATATACAGTAGAAGCTAACCCTATGCAAATGGCTATTATGTGCGGTGCAATAGCTAATGGCGGTACAACAGTAGCACCACAGGAGATAAATAATTCCTTACTAAATGGATTTAGTATGCCTATTAAGCTAATAGAATCTGATATAGCAGAAAAGCTGGACGAATATATGCGTTATGCTGTTACTGATTATTATGGTGACGGTATGTTCCCAAGCCTTAATGTCTGTGCAAAAACAGGTACAGCAGAGGTTGGCAATGATAAGGAACCTCACGCTTGGTTTGTAGGATATTCACAAGATGAAGATGTTCCACTAGCTTTTGCTGTTATAGTAGAAAATGGTGGCTATGGTTACAGTACAGCGGGGCCTGTTGCTGTAGCAGCTATGGAAGAATATGCTGCAAAAATAAGAGGATATTGAAAAAGCCAAGGCAATACCACATAAGACTGTTAAATGGTTTTATGTGGTATTGCCCGAAAATTTATTAAACTATTTGTATAATTTACCGAATGTATTATTTTGATGATATTTTTTAGAATTTAAGAGGGGAACTGTTATGGTATTAAACGAATATAAAGTAACCAAAAAGCTATACAGACAATGGGGCTTTGAAAATGCTATTAAAGGTGTACAACTGTTTTTTAACATATTATGGATTGTGCTATCTATTTTTGTTTTGTTGCTGGCTATGTTAGAGAGTGGAGATTTTCTATACTACATTATATTTGCGTTCTGTATTTATAACGCTTTTTTCAGATGGTGGGTAGTTACTAATTTTCAATATCGCATACTAGCCAAAAGATATAATTGCGAAAACTGGACAAGAAGAATTTATTTTGACCAAGACACAATAAGAATAGAGGAAGCGTCAATATCTGTTAAATATAAATATTCAGATATTGTGCAGATAAAAGAAAAGGATAACAGCGTGTGGCTTAAAGCATCTAACAAGACAGTAATTCGCCTTTATAAAGATTGCTTTGTAGAGTCCACTTGGGAAGATTGCAAAAAATTATTTCCTGCTGAATTGTACTAACAAATTATTAGCAAAAAACAGATGGTGTGGCTATTAACGCACACCATCTGTTTTTTAATAAATTGCACTTATTATACCAACTTCAAACATAATCCGTATAAATCTTATTTTTATTCAATTTGGAATTTTATAAAAAACAAAAAGAAAAATCATAAATTTTCTAAACGTTTTTTTGTTGCCTCAAAATATTTATTCTCTATTTCTATACCTATATATTTTCTATTATTCTTTAATGATGCTACACCTGTACTTCCAACACCGTTAAAACAATCAAGAACAATATCATTTTCATTAGACGCTATTTTAACTATTTTTTCAAGTATAGATACTGGTTTTTGTGTTGGGTGTAAATTTTTTCCGTTTTCATCTTTTACCCTTTCGTTTCCCATACATATGCCTGATTCTATAAAATTGTGCATATCTCTTTGATTGGTAAAATTCCAAGTATGTCCCTTATTCCAACAACTTATAATCAACTCACAACTATTTAAAAATGATGATTTCCTAAAATTCGGTACAGGGTTAGTCTTATGCCATACCATAAACTGAAATGTATCGTATTCTGGATCGAAAACTTTATGATATTCCCCAATAATATTATAGGAACAAAATATAAATATATTTCCTGTTGGCTTTAAAATTCTTTTAAACTCTTCTACTAAATCCTGAGGTCGTAATTCTGTTAAATCCCATTCAGCTAAATCGTTATTAATATCTGATCTCCAATCAAATTTCATATTACCTGTACTATATTTAGCAATGTTGTATGGTGGATCAGTTAATATTAAATCGATTGAATTATCTGGTATAGTCTTTAATGCAACAAAACAATCGTCATTTATTAATAAATACTTTTCTATATCGTTAATGTTTATCATTTAAAATACATTTCCTTTATCTTTGTTAGCGTGTTTCTTATTTTATCGGCAGACCTTTTATATTGATTAAATATAATATCAAATCCCTCTGCGTCATTACATACAAAATTCCAATATTCGGCACCTATCAATAATTCATCTTCTGCAAAAAATTGTTTAACTCTTTCTTGTCTCCAAACTTTTCCTTCACCATACTTATTATACGCAGTACCAAAAAAGATTTTTATTTTTGCTGTTGCATCCTCTTTTAATTGATTTTTTAACAAAAAGTATTCTTCGAGTAGTGCTGTTTTTTCTGCACGAGCTTTTTTATTATCTAAATCTCCTGAAGCTTTTAATTCTATTAGATAATGTTCGTTTTTCTCTTTGCAATAAAAATAGTTATCTGTAATATGAGTCCTTTTGTAACTTGTTATATCTTTGGGATATATAGATGAATATGTAGAATAATGAGATATATCAGGTGTTGTTGTGTGGTCTACATAACTATCTAATATCGCAGATATTCTTGTTATTTGGTCTGGTAATATAAACGAATCAATATTTCCTTTAACTTCATATGATAATTTGGCTATATTATTTCCCATCTTTTCCAGTATATTGCCAAAGCTACTATCAAACGAGCGAACAAAAGCAGAATAAAACATAAATTCTTCACCAAGTTCTGCAATAAAGCAATTATTTTTCTTCATATTAACAACGCCATTAACATCATCAACTTCATTTGTATATCTAGTTATTAAGCCCTCAGTAAATGATTCTATGGCAGTATCTACAACTATTTCTATTGCTTTTCTTTTCTGTATATCCATTTAATAACTTCCCCTTATGTTAACAATTTACTTTATTATATCATAATACACTTTTAAAGCAATGTAAATATACTGCATTTTATAAAGATATATCTAAAAAACAGATGGTGTGGCTATTAACGCACACCATCTGTTTTTTTGTGAGTAAGTTTATTTATATATTGTAAAATACTTTAACTATATTTTATCTCTCCATCATAATTTCAGAGATAACCTCCAACACCTTTTGGTGGCAACCGCCACAGCCTGTTGAGCAATGTGTTACCATTTGTACACTGTCAAAAGCTGACAAAACGTTCTCAAACTGCTTATTTGTATCTAAAGAATTTGCTATATCTGCATAGCTTACCTGCATACAGTTGCA
>JAXKHT010000124.1:0-21231 GCA_036549705.1 Acutalibacteraceae bacterium
CCATTCTGCTTTTAGGGTCAGTAATAATACATAGATACTTTTCGTTGTTAGCATTTCCTTTGAATTCATCTATTGCAATAACATCTGGGAGTGATTTTGGTTTTGAATAGGCGACTAAGTCAAAATAACGTATTATAGTAGTTACAGATAAATTTAACAGCTTTCCAACGCTAGTATAGGAATAAACCTCTCTCAATATTTCATAGACATATGCAATAACACGACTGGTTACTCTGTAATAACGAGGCAAAAAAGAATTCTTCTCTGCAAATCGTTTATCGCAATGTGGGCATCTGTATCGTCTTTTTCTATAATGAATTTCAACGTTTTTACCTGCAATAGGCAAATCCTTTATTATTTGTTTGCGGTAGTCGTGTATTAGCTTAGTTTTGCCACCACAACAAGGACAAACCTGTTCTTTGACTTCCAGTTCCGCATATATTATTATTTTATTTTCTTCTTCAATTACATTAGTTATAATTAGGTCTTGCAATCCCAGTAGTTTTTCTGTAAAATTGTTGTAAGGCATATTTTGACCTCCTGAAAATTGTAGTTTTCTCGCTTTTCATTTTACAGGATTTTTTCAAAATATGCCTTATTTTTTATTAATTTTTCTAGGCTCTATTTTTCTTTACCCCAACATTTATTATAGAGCCAAAAAAACTAAAAAATCGCAGTGAATAAAATTAGGTCACTGCGATTTTTTTGCATTTTATTTGCGATTTTTTTGTGTTTTTTTTGCAATGCAACACTAATAGTGTTACTACTATTGATGATTATGCTTTCGCTGGATGTTACTTAACAAATGTTGACATTCCAGATAGTGTTACTACAATTGGTTATCGTGCATTTAAGGATTTTTATCTGAAAGCTATGATTTTAAATAAAAATGTTGTTAACTGGGGAGAATGTGCACTTGAAGGTGTGCAGTATGTATATGTACCTAGGGGAATTAATAAGTCTTTTGCTTCTGCATTGTCATTGGAGTCTTTATCCGATATATATTTTGAAGGAAGTAAGGAAGAGTGGATAGATATTGCTCCTGAAAATTTAATCGAGAATCCTTGTGTAAAGGTTCATTGTAATTATTCTCTTGAAAAGCCTGTAGGCCTTTCAGAGGTTGTATTTCATAGTACTAAATTACATTTAACAAACATAAAAGGAAACATACAAAGCGGAGAGATTGTATTGGAAAAGGGTACCTATGAGTTTAGTATTAAAAAGGGCGATGTTTTCAATGCCCTAAAAGGTAAAAATATTATGGGTTACAATAAAAAAATTTACGACAATACAAAAGGAAGCTTAACTTGTAATGCAAGATATAAAACAAAAACAAAGCTAAGTGCAACTGGTGGAATATATAGATTTGATTTTAATATAGAAACTAATGCTCTTTCTGTTAAACGCATAGGTGATATACCTGATGTTTATTTATCAAGCGTAGGTGTATCTCGTGCTGGTGGTACAAACTTAGTGCTTAGACCAATAAGTGGTACAAGTCTTTCAACTGGTACAGTATATATTCCTAAAGGATATAATTATTTCAACCTAATAATTAAAGGTACAAAGTTATATGGTATTGATAGTCCTAGAGTTCCACTTATATCGTTTGAAGAAAAACTTAAAGTATCCGAACGAGGACCTTATACACCATACTTATTTACTAGCACTGGTGGTATGTATACTATTATTTTTGATTGTGATAAAAACCTACTTTATGCCAGAGAAATAATAAATAATGAGATTGCACCACCAAATGACAACATACACATAGTCGGCTGTTATGGCTTTAATAATATAGAATTAGATGATAACAATGGTGAAAGCAATCTAGCAACAGGAACCATAACTTTGAAAAAGGGAATTTATTCTTTTAAATTATATAATCACGGCGTTGCTTATGGTTCAAATTCAACATACTACAACAAAGGCACAAGAACACTTAATTCTTCATTTATATTGCCTTCTGTACTTGTTGCCGACGGCGGCAAATATTCCTTCACCTTCGACAAAACAACAGGCAAACTAGCAATAATGCGACCATAAGTAAATTTAATAGCGGTACATTTTAAGAAAATATAAGCATTTTATTAAAAACTATAAAAACAGCAAAACAAAATTAAATTTCTTAATTATAATACAAAATCATAAAAAACAAAAGCAGATAACAGCCACCGTGCTTGTTATCTGCTTTTGTTGTTATCTTTTTAAAATTAACTATTGACAAACTTATATATCTGTGATATAATCAATAACGTTGTACGGAGAGGTGTCCGAGTGGTTTAAGGAGCTAGTCTTGAAAACTAGTGATCTCGCAAGGGACCAAGGGTTCGAATCCCTTCCTCTCCGCCATTTTCATTTAATCATTTTCACCATATGCGGAAGTACTCAAGTGGTGAAGAGGCTCCCCTGCTAAGGGAGTAGGTCGGGTAACCGGCGCAAGGGTTCAAATCCCTTCTTCCGCGCCAAGACCTTTCTTGTTTAATGCAAGAAAGGTTTTCTTGTGTAATTAATGTTGGTATGATAAAAGTTATAGTACTGCCACCGGGTAGTAAAATGCAATGGCATTCCTGTGCATATCGTTAGGCCTTAGAAGATGTGCATTGTGAATGCCTTTTTATGTGTAGAAAGGGGTTGCAATGTGAAAATTATTAGTAGTATTAAAGAATTAACAAAATTTGAAATTTGCCTGTGGATATGTTCTATTATTGTGGTTTCTGGTTCGTATATATTTTCAGGCGGTTTTTATTGGCTTACTTTGGTAGCCTCATTAATAGGCGTTACAGCATTGATATTTGTTGCAAAGGGAAATGTATTTGGGCAGATATTATCAGTTATATTTAGCCTTGCCTATGCTTTTGTATCATTTAAATTTAGATATTACGGAGAAATGATAACATATTTAGGAATGACAACGTCCATTGCTTTAATTTCAATATATACTTGGATTAAAAATCCTTATAAGGATTCCTTACAAGTTAAGGTGCATAAAATTACATTATTACAAGCAGTGATAATATCAATAACAGCTATTATAGTTACCATAGTTTTTTATTTTGTATTAAAAATGTTTAACACAGCAAATTTAATTATTAGCACAATTTCCATAACAACCAGCTTTACAGCTTCTTTATTAATGATGTTAAGAAGCCCATATTACGCTATTGCGTATGGTGCAAATGATGTAGTGTTAATTGTACTATGGGTGTTAGCCAGCATAGAGGATATTTCCTATCTACCAATGATAATGTGTTTTGTTATGTTTCTTGTAAACGACATTTACGGCTTTATAAGTTGGAAAAGAATGCATAAAGAGCAAAATATGATATAAGTCAAAAAACCAGTTTTCTCCCAAAGTATTTAGGTTTTGTCAATAAAAGTGTGTAAGATATAAAAAGGTTCTGTATAAATAGTTGGGGTAATCCTAAAATAAGAAAAGTAAAAACAGGCGATGGCACAAAGCTGTTGCCTGTTCTGTTTTTACACTAAACTCTTAAACTGTACTTTTGTTATTTAAAACATTGCTGTAATATAGCGATTTTTTGTATACTACTAACAATATTATATTATTTCTGCTATAAAAATATAATATATACCTATATAAAAATCTACAAAAATTAAATTTGTTGCAAAAAAATCAATTTTTGTGAAAAATCCTCCAGTTTTTTGTTGATTTTTCTGAAAGATGTGCTAGAATAGATGTTGTGTAATTTGTTAAAAAAAATTATAGTATTTGTGAAAATATGTTAATTTTAACATTGCTTATTAAATGTATTGTTAATGCGTTTTTTCAAATATTATGGGGTATTTTATAAAAAATCAAATTTACTTGTGATAAGTTGTTTGGTTGTTTAAGTAAAGTGATATTGCACGTTAATGTTAAATCTATTGTTAAAATTAAATTATGTAATATTACAGCAAATTTATTATAAATGGAGGATAGTTATATGTTTGCAGAATTGGGAGAAATCCAAAAAAGTATTTATTTTTATTGTCAAGCCGGTGAAAAACTTGCTTATAATGTTTCTACTGCACTAAAAGTTGCTAATGTAAACAAAGACATATTATTAAATGCTTTAGAATTGGTAGTAGCAGAACAAGATGCTTTAAGAAGCCGTGTTATACTAGATGATGATAAACTGGTTTTTGAAGTTTGTGATGATGCACCAATAAATTTTACCTATGTTGATAATTGTAACGAAATAGACCCGTTGGTAAAAGATGCAATGCTTGTGGAGTTTTCTTTAGATAAAGCTCCTTTGTATGGTGTTACACTCTTAGAAAAGAATAACGGAGAACAGGTTCTTGTTATATGTATGCATCATATTATTGCAGACGGTGTTTCTGTAGAAATATTCATTAAAGAGCTTTTCAAATATTATCATAAGCTTTCTAATGGTGAATGGTTTAGTGTAAAAAGAAATAATGGCTATTTTAAATTTCTTAATAAAGAGAATAAAAAGCTAAGGAAAGGCTCCTATGATAAACAAAAGATGTACTGGAAAGAAAAATTAAAGGGTGCATCTGCTTTAGAGCTAATTAACGACTATTCATCTAAAGAAAACAATAACGGTGTAGGAAAGGAACAGCGTTTTTACATTGATAATAAGCTGTATAATTCTTTGGAAGAGCTTGCCCAAGAGCAAGAAATTTCAACATTTATGCTATTTTTAGGTGCATTCAGTGTTGTTATGTCAAAGTATTCTAATAGTAGTGATGTAATTATTTCCTCATCTTTTTCTTATAGACCAGGCTTTGAATTAGATTCCTCTATAGGCTGTTATATCTATACACTCCCATTGCGTTTTTCTGTTGAAAATAATATCAGTTTTAAAGATATATTAAATCAATCTTCTGCAAATGTGTTTGAAGCCTATAGAAATATTGGTTATCCTAATAATATGATTGCAAATGATAGCAATTTGCTACAATCTATGGGTGCTCCATCAGTTTTTGATATTACTTTTATATGTGATACATACGAAAAACAAGCCGAAGAAATAGAAGGAATGTATGAAAGCGATTATATAACATTCCCTGGTAATATGATGGTAATTATGCAGAAAGTAGGGGACGAAACCTGTATAAAAATTCAGTACAAATCAGAACTTTTTTCAGATGAAACTATTGACTATATGGGAAAAAGATTTGTACGCCTATTAGAAAATATAGTTTCTGATGTAAATATAAATATTAACGATTTAGATTTATTTGTAGAAAAAGAAAAAGAATTAATCAGTGAAGCTAATAATACTAAATATTTTGAGTACATACCACAAAATATTGCAGATGTATTTGAGGGAAAAGTAAATGAATACCCAAATGAGGTTGCTATTATTGATAGAGGTAAAGAATATACCTACACACAAATTAATGAAATGGCAAATCAACTAGCCAGAAAAATTCTTACCTTTAAGACTACTGATAATGATTTAATAGGAATCCAACTAGAGCGTTCTGTAAAATTGATAATTGCCGTAATTGCTACCTTAAAGGCTGGTTGTGGTTATGTTCCTATTGATTTCACTTACCCAGAGGCAAGAAAAAAATATATTGCTGAAGATACAAATTTGTCTGGAATAATAACAGAAAACAATTTACAATGGCCTGACGGTATAACAGATAACATTATCAATATGGACAATGACAGCTGTTTTACAGGCGATACTTCAAATCTTGACATAAGAAGATTACCTGAGGACTTAGCTTATGTTGAATACACATCAGGCTCTACAGGTAATCCAAAAGGTGTTATGATTGAAAACAGCAGTGTTATTAATACTGTATTAGATTTAGATAGAAGATTTCCTCTTGAAAATGATGATGTATATTTGTTAAAAACAACATATACTTTTGATATATTCGGAACAGAAATATATGGCTGGATAGTAGGTAAGGGTAAGCTATGTATTTTGGATAATGGTGGAGAGAAAAACCCACAGCTACTTCTAGATACAATTTATAACAACAAAGTTACACACATTAACTTTGTGCCATCAATGTTTAGAGTATTCTTAGAATTATTTGATAACAAGTCAAATATAGAAAAGGCAAAATCACTAAAATGGATATTTGTTGGTGGTGAAGCTGTAACAGTCGATATTATACAGAAATATTTTTCATTAGGATTAGATGCTAAGCTTGAAAACGTATATGGTCCAACAGAGGCAACTATGTGGGCTACACATTATCCTATAAGAAAAATTTCTGATGTTGCTAATGTATCAATAGGTAAACCATTAAACGAGTATAAATGCTACATAGTTGATAAAGACAATAATTTATTACCTGTAGGAATTCCTGGAGAGCTATGTATAAGTGGTGCAGGATTAGCAAGAGGCTACCTGAATAGGGAAGAGCTTACAAAAGAGAAATTTGTTGATAATCCATTTTATTCTGAAAATGAAAATAACTGGTACAAAAAGATGTACCGTACCGGCGATTTAGCACGTTGGTTACCTAATGGAGAAATAGAATTCTTGGGTAGAATTGATTTTCAGGTAAAAGTTGGTGGAGTTCGTATAGAGCTTGGTGAAATTGAAAATGCTATGTGTGAGCATAGTGATATTATACAGACTGTTGCTGTAATTAAAACTAACAAATCAGATGATGCTAAAATTTGTGCTTATTATATGTCAGAAGCAGAAATTGATTCATCAGAATTAAGAGAATTTTTAGCAGATAGATTACCTGCTTATATGATTCCTAAATTTTTCGTACATAAAAAGGAATTACCATTAAACAACAGCGGTAAGGTAAACAGAAAAGAACTAACACTAGATGAATCTTATTTGAAAGTTATTGATAAGGATATTGATATTCCTAAAAATAGTATGGAAGAATTAATAGCCGATATATGGAAAGAAGTCCTTGGAGTTACTCAGGTTGGCTTAGAAGACAGCTTCTTTGAAAGTGGTGGTAGTTCTTTGGCTTTAATGAGAGTCCATAATAAATTACAAAATAAATTAAATAAGTCATTCCCAATTACTGATTTACTAAGATTACCAACTGTAAGAAAACTTTCAGAATATTTACTCAATCAATACAACGAAAATATTGTAGACAGAGAAGCAATGTTCAAGAAAGAAATTGAAAATGATGTGTCTGCGGATATTGCCATTATAGGTATTGCTGTTGATGTACCTGGTGCAGAAAATGTAAAAGAATTTTGGGATGTTCTTAAAAATGGTAAAGAAACAATTCGTTTCTATACAGATGACGAATTAAGAGAGTTAGGTGTAGATGAAGCCTTATTAAATTCACCTAATTTTGTTAAAGCAAAAGGTAGCGTTGATGACCTAGATTACTTCGATTCTAAATTCTTTAATATTTCTCCAAGAGAAGTAAAAATGACATCTCCTCAGTTAAGACTACTGTATAAAGGTACATGGCAGGTTCTAGAGGATTCAGGCTATGACCCTGAAAATTACGACGGAAGAATTGGTGTATTCTTGGGTGGTTCTGATGATTTTGAATGGTATCGTCACGCTATGTTTAATAATGCTAATTACAGTGATACATATCAGGCGTATACATTAAGTACTAACCACTTCTTAGCTACTCGTTTGTCTTATAAATTTAATTTTAAAGGCCCTTCAATGTCAACTCTTACAGGTTGTTCAACATCATTGGTTACAACTCATCTTGCTTGTCAATCATTGCTTATGGGCGAGTGTGATATGGCTATAGCTGGCGGTATTACAGTTGAGTTACCAAATGACGGCGGATATATGTATGAGGACGGAATGATGTTTTCACCAGACGGACATTGTAGACCATTTGACGCTAAAGCAAAGGGTACTGTATTCTCAAATGGTATGGCACTGGTTGCTATGAAAAAATTAGATGCTGCCATTGAAAGCGGTGACCATATTTACGCAGTAATAAAGGGTTCTGCTATTAATAATGACGGTAGTAACAAGATTAGCTATACAGCACCAAGTGAAGACGGACAGGTTGAAGTAATTAGAGAGGCATACCGTAATGCAGGAATAGACCCTGAAACTGTAGGATATATAGAAGCACACGGAACAGGAACATTGCTAGGTGACCCTATTGAGGTTGCTTCCCTTACAAGAGCATTTGCAACAGATAAAAAGCAGTTCTGTACACTTGGTTCATTAAAGGGTAATGTAGGTCATACAGATACAGCAGCAGGCGTAGTAGGCTTGGCAAAGGTAAGTTTGTGTTTGGATAACAAATTTATACCTGCCACTGTAAACTACGAAGAACCAAACCCAAAAGTAGATTTTGCAACTACTCCATTTGTGGTTAAAAATGTTGGTTGCAACTGGGACAGAAATGAAGACAAGCCCGAAATTCCACTTCGTGCAGGTATAAACTCTTTTGGTGTTGGTGGTACAAATGTTCATTTTGTATTGGAAGAAGCACCAGAAAGAAGAGAAAGTAGCCTAGAAAGCGAATATAATCTTTTAACATTTTCTGCTAAGTCAGAAAGTGCATTAAATAATGTAGTAGAACAAACTCTTTCATACATCTCTAAAAATCCAAATGTAAATATTTCAGATGTTGCTTGGACCTTGCAGGTTGGCAGAAAGAAATTTGATTATAGAAAAGCAATCGCACTAGATGATTCCATACGCAATAATGCCGATGTTATTATTAAAGATGCTGTCCTAAAGCCATTTTCTGTTGCAAGTCAGGATAAAAAGGTTTACTTTATGTTCTCTGGACAAGGTAGTCAATATCAAGGAATGGGCAAAAATCTTTACTTTGGTAGCCAAAAATTATGGATATGCAGAGAGTATAAAGAAACTGTAGATAGAATATTCAGCTATCTACCAGAAGAAGAAAAAGATGAATTTTTCAATGTTTTATTTGGTGATGAACTACCAGAAAAAATTAATCAAACAAAGTATAGTCAGTTTGCTTTATTTGTAACTGAATATACACTTGCAACTATTTTGATTAAACTAGGAGTAAAGCCAGACGCACTTCTAGGTCACAGTATAGGCGAGGTAGTTGCCGCAGCTGTTGCCGGTGTTTGGTCTTTAGAAGATGCAGTTAAGGTTGTGCGTAATCGTGGTGACTTAATGCAGGCACAAGACCCAGGAAGTATGTTAGCTGTTATGGCAGATGCAGAAGTAGTTAGCCAGTATTTAACTGAAAATACTTGGGTATCTCTATGCAATACTTCTAATAAATGTGTAATAGGTGGCGTAAAAGAGGAGATTGTAGCACTTAGTGAAAAACTAGAACAGTTGGATATTAAGAGCAGTATTATAAGAACCTCTCACGCTTTCCATACACCTATGATGTATAAAGCTGCAGATGAATTTGAAAAAATACTTGCAAATATTCAGTTTAATACACCAGCTTACCCTATAATTTCTAATGTTTATGGTGAGTATATTTCTGACGAAGAAATTAAAAATCCTAATTATTGGGCAAAGCATATTAATAATAAAGTCTTATTTGAAAAAGATTTAAGTATCATTTTAGAAAGTGGCGAATGTATAGGTATCGAAATAGGTGCAGGAAAAACATTGTCCTCCTTTGCTGCACAACACTCTAAAAAGAAGAGTGGTCATACCTTTGTAAACCTAATAAGACATATTAAAGAAGATGAAGACGATATTAGATATTTCTACGATAAAATAGGAAAGTTATGGAGCGAAAATGTATCCATAGACTTGCTAAAATTAGAAACAGATAATGTAAGAAATCGTGTATCTATACCTACATATGTATTTGATAAAATTAGCTATCCTATCAGAATTTCTAATAACAATCTTGGTCAATCCAACAGCAACATATTTGATGATGATAACGCTGGTGCTGTTGTAAGAACAGAAGAAATTTCAGATGCTTCAGTAGCAGAAAAATATGTTACAGAGGCTTATATAGAAGTATTTGGATTTGATACAGTAGATTTAAATGAGGACTTCTTTGCTATAGGCGGAGACTCCCTAAAGGCTGTCAGCTTGGCTTCTGTTTTAAGAAGTAGCCTTGGTATTAAACTAGATGTTAAAGATGTATTTGCTAATACTACACCAAAGCAGTTGGCAAACTACATTTTTGAAAATAACGATTTTGCTGATACATCTAATGCAATAACTGTTGCACCTAAGGCTGATTATTATGAATTGTCATCTGCTCAAAAGAGAATGTACACCTTCTATCTAATGGATAAAGATGCATTAACATATAATCTTCCATCAGCAACATTTATAGAAGGAAAGCTACAAAAAGACAAGGTTCTTTCTGCTGTTAAAAAGCTGGTAGAAAGACACGAACCGCTAAGAACCTCTTTTGAAATGATAGACGGCGAGTGCGTTCAGATAATAAACAATGTAGATAATCTATCTGTTACATTTACAAAGGCAGTTTGCGAAACAGATGAAGATTTAAACAAGCTAATTAATGACTTTGTTAAACCATTTGATTTAGCACAGGCACCATTGTTCAGATTTAACCTAGTAGATATTGGAGAAAACAGACAATTATTACTGTTTGATGTTCACCATATTATTGCCGATGGTACAGCTGTTGAAATTCTAACCCGTGATTTTAATACATTATACTTTGGCGAATTATCTCCATTAGGAATTCAGTATAAAGATTTTGCTATTTGGCAGAATAGAAATCTTAACTCAGATAAAATGAAGCAACAAGAGGAATTCTGGTTAAATCATTTAAGTGGTGAGCTTCCTGTTATAGAGCTACCTACTGATTATGAAAGACCAACAGTTTCAGATTTTGCAGGTAGTAGAGTAGAATGTGAAATTGATGACACTCTTAACAAAAAACTTAGAAATCTTGCTAAAAAGTATTCTGCTACAAACTTTATGATAATGCTAAGTGCTTGGTACATTTTGCTTGAAAAATATACAGGACAAGATGACATTATAGTTGGTACTCCAGTATCTGGCAGAACACAAGAGGATATTCGTGAAACAGTGGGTATGTTTGTAAATATGCTTGCACTTAGAAATTATCCTGTTGCAGACAAGAAATATTCTGAATTTATTGTTGAACTAAAAGAGAGAACCTTAGAAGCTCTTAAAAATCAGGATTATCAGTTTGATGCACTTGTTGAAAAAATGAATGTACGCAGACAGCTTAACAGAAGTGCTGTTTTTGATGTATCTTTCGACTATCATAATATGACACTGTATGACCTTGAAGTTGAAGGAATTAAATTTGTACCTTACGAAATTTCAAACAAAGCTGCATCAGTAGACTTGCTTCTAACTTGTAACGAGGACAATAACGATAATCTGAATTTCTATATTGATTATTCAACAAGTCTATTTAAAGAAGATACAATCAAGAGAATGACTGCTCAGTATGTAGAGGTTTTACAGCAGTTAGTTGAAAATGATGAAATAAGAATTGGAGAAATAGATATTCTTTCAGATGCGGACAAGGATATTCTACTTAGCCAATTTGAGAAAACAAAGCTTAAAATAGATGACAATATATTAATAAGTGAAATGTTTGAAAATAATGCAAATCTAACACCAGACAAAATTGCATTAATAACAGACAATGGAACTGAATTTACTTATAAACAAATTAATGAAAAAGCTAATATATTAGCTTGGGAATTAAGAAAACAAGGAATATCTACAAATAAATTTGTAGGAGTAATTCCTTCCAGAAACGAATATTTAATTATAGCACTTTTGGCTATATTAAAAGCAGGCGGTGCATATGTTGCCATAGACCCTAAATACCCTAAGGATAGAATAGATTATATGATTTCACAATGTGATATGTCTGTTGTATTGTGTGACAGGGTGCATCAAGAATTAGCGGAAGATTTAGCTAATGTAATCTATTTTGATGAATTAGTGGACAATGACAATAAATATGAAAATCCACCAAGACTAGGTGACAGAGAAAGCATTGCATATGCTATATTTACCTCAGGTTCAACAGGTATGCCTAAGGGCGTTATGGTTAAGCAGGAAGGCGTAGTTAACCTAACATATGACCATATGAATAGGGATATATTCAAATCTGAGGCTGATAGAATTGCGTGTATTGCAACACCATCATTTGATATTTTCGGTTTTGAAACAATCATACCACTATGTAGTGGAGCTTCCATTTATATGGCAAACGAACAGGAGCAACTAGATTCTAACCTGCTAAGCGAAAAAATGCTTAAATATAATGTAACTCATCTACAAGCACCTGTTTCAAGATTAAGAGCTATGGTAGAAAATAATAATTTCAAAAATGTTCTACCAATACTCAAGGTTGTAGTTGGTGGCGGTGAAAGTTACCCTATTACATTAGCACAGTATTTGCAAAAGAATACTAACGCTAGACTATTCAATATGTATGGCCCAACAGAAACAACAATAACAGCCACCGTAAAGGAGCTTACTGATGCTGATTATGTTAACATTGGCGAACCTGTTGCAAATACACAGGTATTTGTTGTTGATGAAAACAACCAGATATTGCCTATAGGTGTTCCTGGAGAGCTTTGCATTGCTGGCCGTGGTTTAAGTAATGGTTATTTGAATAAACCGGAAGAAACTGAAAGTAAGTTTGTTAGTCTAAACTTTAATGGTTGTACTAATGTTTATAAAACAGGAGACTTAGCGAAGCTAATGGCTAATGGCGAAGTAGAATTGTTAGGTCGTCTTGATACTCAAGTTAAAATTAGAGGTTACCGTGTAGAATTAGGCGAAATTGAAAGAGTAGCAATGCTACTTGATGGTCTATCCTACGCAGTAGCAAAAACATTTACTAACGATAACGGAAATACTCAGTTAGGTCTATTTTACAGTGGAAACTCTAGCGAGGAATTTGAGAATGAATTAAAGCAATGGCTAAGCAGTAAGTTGCCTGTTTATATGATTCCTTCTTACTTTAAGCATTTAGATGCTATGCCACTACTTCCTAACGGTAAGGTTAATAAAAAGGCGTTAAAGTTTGAAAATGTCAGTGATTCAAAAGAGAAAAATGTATTTAATAACAAGGGCAAAGCTACTCGTATTGAAAACGAAATAAGAGAGATTTGGCAAGAAGTATTAAATATAAAGAATATTTCCTTAAAAGATAATTTCTTTGATATTGGTGGTAATTCCTATGGCTTAATGTTAGTAAATAATAAGCTTAATGAATTACTTGGCGAAACAGTACCTTTAATGCAACTGTTTGAAAATCCTACAATAGAATCCTTGGCTAAATCCTTTAACCTTGAAAGTGACAGCGAGTTAATGGAGATAGAAAGTCAAGTTAGCTCAGAAGATGACGACATTGCAGTTATTGGTATGCATGGTAGATTCCCAGGTGCAGAAAATGTAGAAACCCTGTGGAACAATATAGTAGAAGGAAAAGAATCTATAATTTCCTTTACAGATGAAGAATTATTACAATCAGGTATAAGCAGAGAAGAGTTTACAGATGAAAACTATGTAAATGCAAAAGGCTATCTTGAGAATGTTGAATATTTTGATGCGAATTTCTTTGGATATTCTCAGAAAGAAGCAAATTCAATGGACCCTCAAATCAGATTGTTACATATGTGTGTATGGAATGCTTTGGAAGATGCAGGCTATGATTCATATACATATAAAGGTAAAATTGGTTTGTTTGCAGGAAGTGGCTCTAATGTTCCTTGGATGATGAAGTTCTTTGATAGAAGAAACGACGCTTTAAGTGCCTTTGACGCTATGACAATGAACGATAAGGACTTCCTTACAACAAAGGTATCATACAAGCTAAATCTAAAAGGTCCAAGTATGAATGTTCAAACAGCATGTTCAACTTCCTTGGTTGCTATACATCAGGCTGTAAAATGCTTGTTGTCTAACGAATCTGACATTGCAGTTGCCGGTGGTGTTTCAATCTCATATCCTAGAAAAGAAGGCTACGCTTGGCATCAGGGTATGATTTATTCAAAGGACGGTCACTGTAGACCATTCTCAAAGGACTCATCAGGTACAGTATCAGGTAACGGTTGTGCAGTTGTTGTATTAAAAAGATTATCTAAAGCTATTGAAGATAATGACCATATTTATGCTGTAATCAAGGGTTCTGCAATTAATAATGACGGTATTGATAAAATTGGATATACTGCACCAAGTATTGCAGGTGAAAAAGATGTAATACGCAGAGCATTAAATAGGGCAGACGTTTCACCTACAGACATTCAATATGTTGAAGCACATGGTACAGGTACAGAATTAGGTGACCCAATAGAGATAGAGGCACTAAGCAAAGCTTGGAATACAACCGAGAGAAATTACTGTTCTGTTGGTTCAATAAAAGCTAACATTGGTCATCTGGATGCTGCCGCTGGTGTAGCTGGTTTTATTAAGGCTGTACAAGTTATTAAAAATCGTGTGATACCACCTATGATTAACTTCAAAGGAATAAATCCAAGAATAAATATTGATGATAGTCCATTCTACATAACTAAAAATTCAAAGCCAATTAAAGATGTAGAAACAGTACACGCTGCTGTAAGTGCTTTTGGTATTGGCGGAACTAATGCTCACGTTATCCTTGGTGAGTGCAAGCAGAAACAAAAAAGCGATAAATCATCTAACACTAATATATTGGTGTTCTCTGCTAAAACTGCTGAAGCACTGGAAAACACTTCAAAGAAAGTGCTTGATTATGTAGAGGACAATAATCTTAATTTGTCAGATGTGGCTTACACATTGCAATTTGGTCGTAGTAATTTTGATTATCGTAAAGCATACGTTGTTACAGGAGATGAAATTGAAAACGATTTCAGCAATGTTTCTCTATGTAAACCAAATGATAGAACTCTTAACGAGGGTGACGAAGTTGTACTACGCTTGCCAGAAAAGTTAATTTCTGTTGCTAATGATTTATACGATAATAATGACAACGGTTTCTGTGTTTTATTTAATAAATATCTAGAACAGGTTCTAGATAACCTAAGATATAATGAGCGTATTAGCGTAGAAAATATATTAAAGGGTAATGAATGTGAAAATCCTACAGAAAACCATTATGCTGTATTTGCAGTACTTTACGCTATATCAAGTCTGTTGTACAGAGTTGGAGTAAGACCAGATGTTATCTGTGGCGGATACATTGGTAAGCTGTGTGGAAACGTAATGACAGGCAGAATTTCCCTAGACGATGCTGTTGATATAATTCGTGATAATGACGTAGATTCAAATGCAGTTGATAATTGCAATAAAAATGCAGAGAAAGACTCAACTGTAGAGGTAATTGATGACACTAGCTTTGCTGACAATTACTTTGTGCTTGATATAGGCAACCTTGGTGAAAGTATAACAGTTGAAAAACTTTGTAATTTGGTTGGTGTAATTTGGACATCAGGTATAAAAGTTGATTGGAATGTTTTCTATGGCGATACTGCAAGAGCAAAATTATCACTTCCTGGTTATGTATTTGATAAAGTAAAATATGACAGTGATGTTGTTTTCTCTAACGCTATTGAAACAATAACAGAAGAAACCAATAATTCATCTAATATTGTGTTAAATGATGAAACTATAAAAGCAGAGTTCAGTAAAATCTGGTTAGAGGTTCTAGGTGCAGAAAATCCTGAATATACAGACGATTTCTTTGACCTGGGAGGAGATTCTCTAAACGCTGTTTTAATGACATCATTAATAAAGAAAAAGCTGGATATTAATATGCCTGTTTCAGAGGTATTCAATAGTATGCAGTACGGTAAGATTTTGCAGTGGTTAATAGATAATATCAGCAGTAGCACCAGTGAAGCTGATAGCGACATTAAGATTGCAATAGTACCTAAAAAACCATATTACGAAACATCTTCTGCACAAAAGCGTATGTATGCAGTAAATCAGCTTGCTAAAAACGATTTGTCCTATAACCTAGCATCTGTATTCTGTGTGGAAGGAATTTTGGATAAAGAGCGTTTAGAAAAAGCATTTACATTACTTGCAAAACGTCACGACTCTTTCAGAACATCATTTGGAATTGCCGGTGACCAGGTAGTTCAATTTGTAAATGATGATGTAATTCCTTTTGTTAATTTCAGAAATGTTGACAAGGCTAATATAGATGAAGAAATAGTGAAATCTATAAAACCTTTCAATCTAGCTGTTGCACCACTTATCCGTGTAGAGTTTATCAGCGTTAGCGATACTCAGCATTACCTAATAGTTGATATGCACCATATAATTTCTGACCAAAGCTCAATAGATATATTAATGAGAGAATTCTCTATGATATATTCTGATAAAACTTTACCTGAAATTAAAGTAAGATATATTGACTTTGCAGCTTGGCAAAATCAGCTTTTAAGAAGTGGCGAAATCGACAAACAGCTAAATTACTGGAAAAAGGAATTTGAAGACGATATACCAGCCCTAGAATTCCCTACAGATTATCCAAGAAATCAGCTAACAACTAATAAAGGAAAATTAATTCACTTTACAATAAACGATGCTTCCTGTAAAAAGATTAGCGAATTCTCAAAGCAACAGCATATAACACCATATATGTTAATGATGGCAACACTTAATGTATTGCTTTGGAAATATACTGCTAAAAAGGATATAGTGGTTGGTACAGCAGTTGCTGGTAGAAGAACAAGCGAACTAAATGATATTGTTGGTATGTTTGTTAATATGCTACCTATCAGAACTAAAATTGACCCTTCACTACAGGTTAGTGAATATTTACAATATATTAAAGAAAAAATGCTTAGTGCATTCGAGGCTCAAGATTGTCAGTTTGAAATGCTACTAGATGCACTAAACGCTAATAACAATTTACAAAATAACCCTATGTTTGACGTTGTTATTAACTATGTCAATATGGGTACTGATGAATTTGGTATTAGTGGACTAAACCTAAAGCCTTATATGTCAGACGATATATCTACAAAGTATGATTTAACTTTGACTATTGTAGAAAATGACAATAAATATTCATTAGATATTGAATATTCAACAGGCTTGTTTAGTTCAGATAAGATTAATTTGTTAGGTGAGCGTTTTGTAGCACTTATTGAAACAATCATAGATAATAATGCAGATGAATTAAAGAAAATTTCTTTGGCTTCATCTAAGGATATGGAATTAATAAAAGAATTAAATAACACCATAACCAATTCACCAATATCTGAAAATGTAGTTTCAATTTTTGAAAATATTGTAAGTAGCCTACCAAATAATAATGCTCTTGAATGGAACGATAAAACCTATACATATGCACAGCTTAATAGTATGGTTAACGCACTTGCTAATATGTTGTGTAAAACAGGAGTAAAGTATCAGGACAAGGTTGCAATATTGTTAAATAGAGGTCCACTACAGGTAGTTGCTATACTGGCAATTTTGAAATGCGGTGCTGTATATCTACCTGTTGATAGCGAATATCCTGTAGAGCGTATTAAGTTTATGATTGAAGACAGTAATTCTACAGCTGTAATAACACAGGAAGACTGTGCAGAGCTAATTAATGACTTCCAGAATAAGCTACTTATTACTGAAGAAATGCTACAGGAAAATACAGATAATAGTATTTCTTGCGGTGTTACACCTAAACAGCTTTGTGGCAATGATGAAGCATATACCATTTACACATCAGGTTCAACAGGAAAGCCTAAGGGTACAGTTATTTGTCACAAGGGCATTATAAGAACTGTAATAGATACAAATTACTTTGTTGTTAATAGTAACGACAGAATATTACAGCTTGCAAATTATACCTTTGACGCTTCTGTATTCGATATATTTGGTGCATTATTAAATGGTGCTTGTTTGGTAATGGTACCTAGAGAGCTTTCTATAGAGATGCCAAAGCTGGCAGAAATAATAAAAACAGAGAAAATTACAAAGGCATTAATAATTACAGCTATCTTTAATATGCTGGTTGATTATGATGTTTCTGCACTGAAAAATCTTGAGAAGATTTATATCGGAGGAGAAGCATTGTCACTAAATCATATAAAGAAAGCCTTTGAATATGTTGGTGCTGGACATTTAGTTAACCTATATGGACCTACAGAAACTACCGTGTGTGCTACATATTATGATATTAACTTTATAGACGATAATTGGGATAGCATACCTATTGGTAAGGCAATTTCTAATACTTCATTGTATGTAGTAGATGAACTTGGCAATATTCTTCCACCTAACATTGCTGGTGAGCTATGCGTTGGTGGTGCAGGACTTGCTAAGTGTTACCTAAATAGAGAAGACCTAATGAAGGATAAATTTGTATTGGTTAATAACGAAAGAGTTTATCGCACAGGTGATAAGGTTATTATGTTAGGTGACGGTAACATAGTTTACTTAGGTCGTATGGATTTCCAAATTAAACTAAGAGGCTTTAGAGTTGAATTAGGAGAAATAGAATCTAAGATTGCATTAATTGATGGTGTGAAGAATGCTGTTGTAGTTGCTAAAAAGGATAATACAGACAGCCTTTATATAGCTGCTTACTTCACAGTAATTGATGGTGAGCAATCTAATATAACAGCTGATTATGTAAGAAAAATGCTGAAAAACCAGGTTCCTGAATATATGGTGCCAGCAAAATTAATGAAGTTAGATAAATTCCCTGTTACAGCCAATGGTAAGGTAGACAGAAAGGCTTTGCCAGAAATTAAAGAAGAAAAATTATCTGCACAAAATAATAACTTTGAAGTTAAGAACGAAGCAGAAAAAGTACTATTAACTGTTATGCGAGAAGTTCTTGATAACCCTGAAATAGGTGTAACAGATAATTTCTTCTTATCAGGTGGACAATCAATCAAGGCTATTATATATACCCAAAAATTACACGAAATGGGTATTGAATTAATGGTTAACGATATTTTCCAAAATCCTACAGTTAAAGAACTTGCTGAGTTAGAACAGGTAACCTCTATTTTTGGTATTGAAAAGGATAATACAGTTGATGATGTTAAAATTGGTGTTATCAATTTGAATGACGAGCAAATTACATCTATTGCAAATTGTATTTATAACTCAACATCAATTCTATCTCAGGTTATTGTTAACAACAGGGTTATTAACGAATTCCAAATGGCTGCAGTTCAAATTGCACATTTGAATTCTAAATCAAACCAAAGTGGCTTTACCATTTGTGTAAATTATGCAAATGTTGAAGAAACAATCAAAAACACATTAGCAGGCTTAATTACAGCTCATCAATTATTACATTGCTCAGCAAATACAAATGACTATAAGTGGAGAGAACATAACCTAGACGGTCTATATAGTCTAATAAAGCAGAGTATACCTTATTTTGACATTACTGATTATGATGAGCCTACAAAGAACTCTATTATCAATAACACATTTAACTTGTTAATGAATTCACAGTACAATACATCTCAACTACTATGGAGATTGGCTGTACTAAAAGTTGATAATAACAAGGTTCAGGTAATTTGGTGCTTCAATCATTCTATATTTGATGGAATGAGTGCAGAAATTTTGAAAAGACAAATTTTATCTCCAAATTCTACAAACTTAATGCAAAGCAAAAATATTACTTCATATCAAGAGTATGTAGAAATATTAAAAGACAGCATTGGCAAAATTGACGAGGAAAATATAGTTAATACCTTTAACTTAAAACTATGGGGCGAATTGAACAATTCTATATTAGATAAAATGGCTCAATTTGCAGGTGAAAAACGAGAAATTAAACTGACAATTCCAATGGCTAATGTTACAGAAGATATATGGTCATATTCATACAATGTGGTTGCTAGAATTTTGAAGAAGTATTATTCTCAGCAACAACTTCCAATAGCTGTTGTTAACTATGGCAGAGAATATAACGGTAAGCAATTCTATGAATGTGTTGGAGAATTTTTAGATGTTATTCCTGCTGTTATCAGTGAGGAAGCTGATAATATAGAAAAAAATATTTCTGCTTTGGTTAAATATTGTAACGAAAATTCAATTAATTTCTTGAACTTAATAAATAGTACAGAATGTTCAGATGTTTATACTAAGCTTGAAGAATATCTTGGAAAGTACTTAAAATCAGACGAAGTACAAAATGTAATACTATTTAATTTCCAAGGCTTTATATCTGATGAGGAGTATGAACTGTTTGAAAACTCAAACAGTAATGAAGAAAGTGACAATGCAATATCAAAAATGATGGTTGCAGTTAATTATAACGATAAGTCACTTAATATTACTATTGAATCTGTTGACGGATTTAATGAGGAAAGTATAAAGAATATTTTAGAAGAAGAGAATATTAAATAAATTGTTTTTATACTAAATGTTAATTAAAAATTAATGTACTATGCACAGTACATTTCATACAATCTTCAATGCTGTTTACACAGCTATTAACCACTGGATAAAATCCAGTGGTTAATAGAAGATTGGTACAAAAAATAATATAAGAGGAGAGTTAGAATGAAAAAAAAAGCAATTCAATATGGTGGCGAAATCACTATAGCTAAAGACAGAAACTATAGGTTAGTTACAGATATATTAGAATATATTGTAGATAAGTATCCTAACAAGGGTATGACCTATATTGCACCTACTGGTGATGAAATTTTTGTATCATATACAGAAATGAAACAAAAAGCACTTATGTATCTTGGTGCATTGCAAAGCAGAGGTGTAAAGCCTGGTGATGTAATAGCTGTTGAGGTAGACGACCCAAGATTATATCATTTAATGTTTTGGGCTTGTGCGTATGGTGGAATTATAGTAACATCTATCAACCAACCAGCAACTTGGCAGGTTAATCCTGGTGTTCTAGATGTTTTCGTAAAACAGCTACAGCAATTAAAAATGCCTTACTTAGTTACTCAAAAGGCACATACAACATATTGTCCAGAAGTAGAGAAAATAGCACCAAATTTTAAGTACCTTGTAATTGAGGATTTAGAGTCTGATACTTTAGGTGTACCTGCAGAGCAGAGTGAAGATGCTTGTATATATATTCAGTTCTCATCAGGTACTACAGGACAGCCTCACGGTGCATTACTTACACATAAAAACATTATCAAATCTTGCGTTTCAACTACTGAATTAGTTGCGTTAGATGAAGAAGATTCTGTAATTTCTTGGTTACCACATACACATAATTTAGGATTATTTACACCATTTATTATTGCAATGATTATATTAAATGATGGCTATTTTATGACACCGCCAACATTTTTAAGAAATCCTTTATTATTCTTGCAAAAAATAACAGAACATAAGTGTGCGTGGTTCTCTATCAATAATTTCGGTTTAGAGTGGATGATAAATCAAATTCCAGACGAGGCTTTGGAAC
>JAXKHT010000125.1:0-41178 GCA_036549705.1 Acutalibacteraceae bacterium
CATAAAAACAGTTGTTAGTATGAACCCTATTATGATAGACGGTACAGGTATGTGTGGTGGCTGTAGATTAACAGTTGGCGGAGAAACAAAGTTTGCTTGTGTAGATGGCCCAGATTTTGATGGTCATTTGGTAGACTTTGACGAAGCTATTGAGCGTGGTTCTATGTATAGAGATTTTGAGCGTCACGCACATGAGGAAACTTGTAACCTATTCAAAAAGGAGGTTAAATAATTATGGCTAATATGTCTTTACAGAAAAATCCAATGCCATCTCAGGAGCCAGATGTAAGAAATAAAAACTTCCTTGAGGTTGCTTTAGGTTATACAGAGGAAATGGCTCTTGATGAGGCTCAGCGTTGCTTAAATTGTAAGCACAAGCCTTGTGTAAATGGCTGTCCTGTACATATTGATATTCCAGGCTTTATTCAAGAGGTTGCTAAGGGTAACTTTGAAGAGGCTTATAATGTAATTTCTCAGTCAAGCTCATTACCAGCAGTTTGTGGTCGTGTATGTCCACAGGAGTCACAGTGCGAGAAAAACTGTGTTCGTGGCATTAAGGGTGAGGCAGTTGGCATAGGTAGACTAGAGCGTTTTGTTGCTGACAGACATAACAGTAATGAGAATGTAGTAGTTGAAAAGCCAGCTTCTAATGGTCATAAGGTTGCTGTTATTGGTTCTGGCCCATCAGGTTTAACCTGTGCAGGTGACCTTGCTAAAAAAGGTTATGAGGTTACAGTATTCGAGGCACTTCACCTTGCAGGTGGCGTACTTGTTTATGGTATTCCAGAGTTCAGACTTCCAAAGGCTATTGTACAGAAAGAAATTGAAACACTAAAGGCTTTAGGTGTTAAGGTAGAAACCAATATGGTTATTGGTAAAATTCTTTCTATTGACGAGCTTATGAACGAGTACGGCTTTGAGTCTGTATATATTGGTTCTGGTGCAGGTCTGCCAAGATTTATGAATATACCAGGTGAAAACCTAAAGGGTGTTTACTCTGCTAATGAGTTCTTAACAAGAGTAAACCTAATGAAAGCATATAAAGAGGATAGCACAACACCTATTGCAAACTCTAAAAAGGTTGCAGTTGTTGGTGGTGGTAATGTTGCTATGGACGCAGCTAGATGTGCAAAGCGTTTAGGTGCAGAAGAAGTTTACATAGTATATAGAAGAGGCGAGGACGAGCTTCCTGCAAGAGCAGAAGAAGTAGAACACGCTAAGGAAGAGGGCATTATCTTCAAGCTATTAACTAACCCTGTTGAAATTCTACCAAACCAGGAAAACAAGGTTGGTGCTATGAAGTGCGTAGAGATGGAGCTAGGCGAGCCTGATGCTTCTGGCAGAAGAAGACCAGTTGTTAAAGCTGATTCTGAGTTTGAGCTAGATGTAGATTGCGTTATTATGTCAATAGGTACATCTCCAAACCCACTAATTAAGTCAACAACAGAGGGTCTTGATACTCAAAAATGGGGCGGTATTATTGCAGACGAAAACGGTTTAACATCTCGTGAGGGTGTTTATGCTGGTGGTGACGCTGTAACAGGTGCTGCAACAGTTATTCTTGCAATGGGTGCTGGTAAAACAGCAGCTGCTGCTATTGATGAATATATTCAAAATAAAAAATAATTATATATAATATAGGGTAGGGGAACAGTAAAATGCTGTTCCTTAACCTTTATATTAAATAATTTTAATACAAATGGAGAGTTTATTATGATAAAGCATACAGTTTGTTTTAAGCTAAAGGACAACAGCCCAGAGGCTTGCGAGAAAACAGCACAGGTGTTGTTAGGTATGAAAGGCAATGTGCCTATGTTAAAAGGTATAGAGGTAGGCAAGGACTTTTTACATTCTGCCCGTTCTTATGACATTATTTTAACTGTTACATTAGATGATGCCAACGCATTAGAGGCATACCAAAGTGATGACTACCACTGTAATGTTGTAAAAAAATATATGCACAGCGTTATAGAAACCAGCGTTGCTGTAGATTACGAGATATAATAAAATTTCGCAAAAAAGCGTACATTGAAGTTGTAAGTTTACTTCAATGTACGCTTTTAAGTTGTTTACAAATAATGTTTATGAAATTATATTGTGTTTATAATGTAATGTACTACCAGTAATATTACTAAAAAAACTACATTCCATATGGTGAAACAGGCAAAATATTTTCCTTTGCTATTGTTATAGCTGTGGGCATATAGCTTATAGGAAATAAGACTTGCCATAGATGCTATTAGGGTGCCAAGCCCACCAAGATTTACACCAACTGTAAGCTGACTGTAATTGTCTGTAAAACCAGAAAGCATAAGTCCAGCAGGAACATTGCTTATAGCCTGACTTGCAAGTACACCTGTTATTACCTCGTTACCTTTTACTATGCTTTCTAAAAACTCTTTAATTGGCTGAATATTACCAAGGTTTCCAATAAATATAAAGAAGCATATAAAGGTGAAAATTAAGCTGTAATCTACACAGTAAAATGTTTTTCTGTCACATATAAAAACAGTAGCTACAACAATAGCAAGTAAAATGTAATATGGTATTACTCTGCATACTGTTAAAACACCAAGTAAAAACAGAATACAATATATTACAGTTTTATATGTATCTTTATTTATTTCGTTTTCTAAGGAATTTGATGTGTTTATATTGTTGTTGGTTGTAAAATTAGGCGTTTTTTCAGCCTGTAAATTAACACTTATTTTTTCATTTTTTCTACAGAATATGGCTATTACTATAAGCAATAAAGATACAACTGTATATGGTAGCATAAGGGTTATAAATTCTAAAATTGAGGAATTTGATAAATTGTACAGATATAAATTTTGAGGATTTCCTATAGGTGTAAGCATACTGCCAAGATTTGCTCCAATAGTTTGCATTACCAGTACAAAAATTATATCTTTTTCCAGCTGTGCTTTTTTCAGCGTTATTATTGCAAATGGTACAAAGGTTATTAATGCTACATCATTTGTAATAAACATACTGGTAAAAAAGCAAAGTAATACTAATACAAGGGATAGTTGTTTGGTGCTTTTGGTTTGTTCAAGTAATGAGTTTCCAATTTTATCAAATATTCCTGTTCGTTGTAATGCAGACATAATTATCATAAGGCTAAGTAATATTCCCAGCACCTTAAAATCAATATATTCAATATATCCTGCCGATGGTGGAACAAAAAACATTGATATTATAGCCAAAATAAAAGAAACTAACAATACAGTTTCCTGCTTTATAAATTGGGTGATTTTCTTTTTTATAGATTGCAACTTTATCTCTCCTATATTTATTATAGAAAAATATTACCATAATAATGGGAATATAACAAGCTGTGGAAATGTACTATTTGTCACAAATATAGCCTACCCCAATTTTTTAGGGTAGGCTTTGCTTGTTTTAGTTTTTAAATTGATTTTTGGGTTATTGTAAAGGTAAAGGTTGTTAGACCAGCTTCGCAATTTACCGCAATGTTACCGTTGTGATTTTCAATAATCTGCTTTGCTATAGCTAAACCAAGACCGTAACGGTTATTTTCTCGGTTTCTAGCTTCATCTGCTCTAAAAAAGCGTTCAAATATTTTTTCTTGCAATTCAGCAGGGATAGGCTCGCCTGTGTTTGTAACATTAACAGAGCATTTATTTTTGTGCTGAATAACATTAATGTATACATAGCCACCCTGTGTGCAATGTTTAATAGCATTGTCTGTAAGTATTGCAATAACTTGTTTTAACTGACCTTCGTTGCCAAGTACAGTAATTTGGGAGTTAAGGTCGCAATCTAGCTTTACACCTTTTTCAAATGCTACACTTTCAAAAGGCATAGTTACCTCCATAATTGCGTTACAAATGTCAAAGTGCTGAACCTGTAGTTTGTCGCTTTGCATTTCAATTCTGGTAAGAGTAAGCAGATTATTTACAAGGGTGTTCATTCTGCTTGATTCAGATTGTATATATTTTAACCATTTGTTGTCCCCAATATCGCTGTATAAAATATCGGCATTTGCACTAATAACAGCAATAGGTGTTTTAAGCTCGTGACTGGCGTCTGATATAAATTGCTTTTGTTTATTAAAAGCCTCCTCTACCGGTTTAACCAGCCACATAGATAAAGCTAGGGCAAGTACAAAAATAGTAAGTATACCACAAACTAAAATAATAAATGATGTTATAAGCAAAGAACGGAACGCTGTAATGTTACTGTTATTATCCATAAAAGCAACAATACAGCCTGTACCAAATCCAGCATAGTCTACTTTTGTTACATAATATATTAAGGTGTTTATTGTACCTTTTTGTGATGGTAGAGAAATTATATTTTGGGTGTAACTGTATATTTCGTCATATGTATAATTAATATTGTTTTCAGCAGTAATACCTGTTATTATCCCTTGCGGAGAAACAAAGGCTATATATAGCTCTGAAAAGCTATAGTTTCTATCGTCGTGGGAAAAGTATCTGCTATCATTTTGAAATGGAAAATAACTGAATTGCTGTTGCTGTAATGCTAAAGAGTTAATTCTTTCAAGGCTTTCATAAGCCTTGTCCATATTGTGGTTGTAGTTAAATATGTTTACAGCTATAAGTATTCCAAATAAAACTAACGATAGTATACTTGTAAGAATATACACCAGCTTTAGTCTTAGCTTTTTTATCATTTATTTTCCTCCAGCTTATACCCTAAGCCTCTTACAGCCTTTATAGAAACATTAGCACCAATAAATTTAATTTTCTTTCTTGTAAAAGATACATAAACCTCTGCGTTGTTATATTCGCTGTCGCTTTCAAGCCCCCAAAGTTTTTCTACTATCTGTTCTTTTGTTACTATTTGATTTTTATTTTTAATAAGAAATTCTAACAGCTGAAATTCCTTTAGCCCCAACTTCATAGTCTTGCCTGTGGTTTTACAGAAAATTTCCCCAATATTTGTGTTAAGTTGCATATCTCCAAATGATATGGTGCTACTTTCTATTTCGCCTTTTCTTCTTGTTATTGCTCTAAGTCTTGCTAAAAGTTCTTTAGTTTGGAAAGGCTTTGTCATATAGTCATCAGCACCAAAGTCAAGACCTTGAACTTTGTCATCTATTTCACTTTTAGCTGTAAGCATAAGCACCGGTGTCTTTATACCCTCGGTGCGTATGTGGTTAAGAATTTGAAAACCATTTATTTCAGGTAACATAACATCAAGTATTATTGCGTCATAAATGTCTGTTAAAGCCTGATTAAGCCCGTCAGTACCGTTGGTAGCTATGTCTACTATATATTTTTCTTTTTTCAAAATTTCTTGCAGTGCATCAGCCAAGCTAAATTCATCTTCTACAACTAAAATTCGCATAAAATTCCCCCAAAAAATTTATACAGATATATTATATCATAAACCTTAAAGATAGATTGAAAGTTAAAGTTGTTTTTTTAAGAAAAGCATTATGTGTTACCTTTTCTATATTCTGACGGAGTTACACCATACACCTTCTTAAACTCACGGTTAAATAAGGATATGTTATTATACCCGCAGGAAATTGCTATATTCAAAACAGTGTCGTTTGTGTTTCTAAGCATTATTTGAGATTGCTCTAATCGGTATAGATTTATAAATTTTTTGCAAGATGTTTTTGTATATTCCTTAAATATATTCATAAAACGACTTTTGCTAAAGCCTGCGTTTTTTGCCAATTCTTCAACAGTTAGTTGTTTGCTGTAATTATTTTCGATATATTGTATTGCATCACGAACAGCTGTGTAGTTTTTATCTGCAACAGTATTATTACTTTTTATTTTTACATAATCATTATTATATAATTCTATAAAATATTTTGTAAGCCAATTAATTATTTGCAGTTCATAACAGGTTGGTTTTTCTTTAATCATTTTTATAATTTGATTAAAAGCCAAAAACAAATCATCATACCCTTTGTCTGTTGTGCGAATAACATATGGAACTTGAGCTGTTCTGTTTATGAAAGGTGTAAAGTATTTCATAATGTTATTGTTTCTGGTTAAAGGGCATAGTAATTCTATATGAAATACCAAGGTATGCACATTAATTTCTTTAGATGAAGATAAACCAAAGTGAATAGATTGTGGTGGAATAAACAGAATATCATTTTCGTTAAGGTGAACTTCTGTGTTATCTATGGTATTTATAGAGGTACCTGTTGTAAAAACCATTATCTCTATTTCATTATGCCAGTGTGCAAACATTGTCATATCATCTGGATTTGATGAATTAAAGTTGTAATATCTAACAGGAAGTTCAAGATTTTCTTCTTCAATTTTTTCTTCTTTTACCTCAATTTCATTATTCATACAGACACCACCTTGTAATGAACGGTTTTTATGATAAACTTATATTAAGTATAATAAAAAAATCTATATTTATAAACTTAGTCAAAAAATGCAATATCTTAGTTGTTTTGTGCAAGATTGCTTTGTGTGGTTGTGTTATAATTACAACCAATGAAACAACATTGTTGTGACAATAGAGTACGACCTCTTTAAAATACCTCATTATATATTCTGTGTTCCACGGTTGTACAGTTTTTAGAACTGTACAATCCGTAGAGGCAGAATCCTAGGAATTGAAAAGAGTTATAAATATTTTATAAAAAGTTCACGGTTTTACCGTGAACTTTTTTTGTCACTTTTATAATTATATCAAAAAAATATATATTTGAACATAGCTTTTATTGGGATATTCAAAAAATATACTTGTAAAATGTTAATAATAAGACATTTTTTATTAATGCAATATTTATTGCTGATTAATATTTTGTACATTTTTGTAGATTATTATATAACCATAGCAAACAAATCCAATAACTATTATAAGGCTTTATATTTTATTTAGCATATTCCATCTCCCTTTTAATATACTTTGACGATAAAGAGAAGAGTGTACTTTACAGTGCAGGTCTTCTCTTTATTATTTTTAAAACGGAAAATTTGTGAAGTGTTGTGTATATTTTACTTAATGTTGTTTAGAATATTTAGGGCAATACATAGTTTAGAAGTATCTTATAAAAATAATTATATTGCTTTATTACCTGATACGATGGTGTTGTATTATCTTAAAATGAGGGGTGTTAAAATGTCAGTTTATGTTATAAGAACATTGCTTTTATATATTCTTGTATTAGTAATGATGAGAGTAATGGGCAAACGCCAAATAAGTGACCTACAGACTAATGAGCTTGTAGTAACATTGTTAATTTCTAATATTGCTGCAATACCAATACAAGACACTTCCTTACCTTTGTTAAGTGGTGCAATACCAATTATATTATTGGTTGCTTGTGAAATTTTAGTAAGTTTTCTTATGCTTAAAAATGGAAAGTTTAGAAGATTAATTTGTGGTAAACCCCAAATAATAATACACGATGGAACTATAGACCAAAAGAAGATGAAATTATTAAGAATTACTACAGAGGATTTAATGGAGCAGTTAAGGCAAGAGGGAATTTTTGCTATTGAAGATGTAAGATATGCTGTAATAGAAACCAATGGTATGTTAAGTGTGCTTAAAAAACCAAATAAGGACTCTGTAACAGCTGAACAACTGAATATAAATAATGCAACTAATGATTTTCAGGTGGTAATAATTAGTGATGGGGAATTGGCAGAGGATTCTATGAATTTATGTGGAATAACAAAAGAATGGTTAAATAATATTTTAACAGAAAATAATCTAACAAAGGAAGATGTATTTATTATGACAGCTACTTCAGAACATAAATATAACATTATAAAGAAAGAGGGATAGTATGAGCAGAATAATTACAGGTGTATTGATTTTTATATCTATATTTGGCTTAACAGTATATGAATCATCCTATACTGCAAAAATTTCTAATCAGGTAAAGGAAGAACTTGAAACCTCTGTGGTGCATTTTCTTAATGATGAATTGGAATTATCTAAAACTGCTTTGCAATCTGCTGATAAGCTGTGGAATGACAGTAAGGAGTTATTAAATATTTTTTTAATACAAAATGATACTGAAAATATTGCAGATAAAATTTCTGTTTCTGAAAATGCGTTGGAATACAATAAGGATTTATTTCCTATAGAGTGTAAAAAAGCAGTTGCCTCGTTAGAGGTTATTATACGCTCTGTAAAGCCATATTTTGATAATGTTTTTTAATATAAAATACTCATAACAGGGTAAGTGTAGAAAAGAGGTAGATAAATTAATGAAGCCTTTTGTAAGAATGTCTGTTTTTCAGTTGTTCGCTATATTATTTATAAGCCGTATGGTTGTTAATGTAACCTATAGTAGCTATTCGGCAGATATTGATAGTTTGCATTTTGGTGCTGTTGCTACATTAATTGCGTTACCACTTACCTTGTTAATGGTTACACCTATCTATTTAATGTTCAAAACAGGTGAAGGAAGAACGGTAACTGACAATGCTTATGACCTTTTCAAAAAATGGGGAGCAGTAATTGCAGTTGTTTATGGGTTATATTTTCTTTGGATACTAATAAAAACATTATCTCAGTTTAATGTTATGGTTACAAATGTGCTAAATCCTACAGCCTCGGTTTTAGTGTTGTCTATAGCTGTGGTGGTTGCTTCTATGTACGGTGCGTATAAGGGAATAGAAGCACTGGGCAGAGCAACTACTATTATTTTTATTTTTATTGCTGTTGCGTTGATAACACTTTTATTTACTCTTGTTCCAAAGGTGGATAAACTTAATTATGTTCCCATAACAATGGCAAATACAAAGGATATAGTATCTGTGGTAATGGATATGCTGTCTAAAAACAGTTGTATTCCTGCTATGGCTATTTTATTGCCCTTTGTTAAAGGTAAAACAAAAGCCACTGTTTGTTGGTGGGGTGTGGCAGTGTATGCAACAACTGCTGTTTTTATATTGCTAATTACAGGTGTTTTAGGAGAATATCTGCAAACTCAGGTTTTTCCTGTTTATTCTCTTACTGCTGTTGCTTCTCTTGGTGTTACAGAAAGATTAGATGGTTTGTTTCTTGGTGTGTGGACAGCAGGAATGTTTGTGAAAATATCATTGTATATTTATTTGCTGTCAGCTTGTGTTAAAAGAATTTTTGGAGAAACAATATCAAGGTGGTCAATATTAATATGTGGCATATTAGTATTGATTGCATCAATGGGGTTAACTATAACAGAAAGTGTTTTTAATATGGTTTTTAATAATACTTTATTGTTAGCTTTAACTATTACCACAGGTGTTGTAATACCATTGTTTATTGCTGTGGCAAATAGAATATCCAAGAAAAAATCCAAGGAATGATATAATGAAAAAAATAAGGCTTATATTTTTTGCTATAATTTCTATATTTATATGTTTGCTTTGTGGTTGTAATAATAGTAAGCAATTAAATGAAAGAATGGTTATACAGGGAATGGGTGTGGATTATGAAAATGACCAATATGTTGTAACTGTAATGTATATGAACACTGACGAAAGTCAGCAAGAGTCTGCTAATAAAATTGCACAGGGCAAGGGTAAAACTGTAACAGATGCAGTTACTTCTATTGTTGATAAAAATGGATTAGAACCACTATACAGCCATAATTCTTTTATTTTGTTTGGTGAAAAAATCTGTAAAAAAGGACTTAAAGAACCGTTGGAGTTTTTTGCTGGGTATTATCAATGCAGACCCTCTGTAAATTTGTTAGTTGCAGATAGACAGGCGTACAAGATTATACAGCTTCCAGAGCTTACTGTAGATGTGTTGGATAGCATTGCAGAATCTCCAGCTACTACAGGAAGAACAAGCACAACTCCAATGTATATGTTTATGGCAGAGGTTATAGATAAAACAACCTCTGCAACTACATCTTTGTTAACTGTAAAAGATGATGCACCAGAGGTTGCTGGGGTTGCAGTGTTTCAAGGGGATAAGTTAAGACACATTTTGTCTACATCACAGGCAATGGGTATGTTGCTTTTGCGTGGAGAAACTGATATTTCAGCCGAGGTAATCCCTTTTGAAAATGGTAATAAAAGCTTTGCTTTATCTCAAGAAAGTAGTAGCTGTGATATTTCTGTAACAGGGGGTATATTACATTGCAACGTAAAAATAAAAGGGGAAGCTAAGGTATATGAATATACTAAAACAGATGAGAAAATGGAAGAAATAATAGAAAAGCGAGTAATTCAACTGGCACAAAGTGCTTTAACAGAATGTAAAAGGTATGGCAGTGACATATTTTATTTTGGGAAAATGCTAAGGCAACAGGATTATGATAAATATAACAATATTGCAGATTGGAATTCTTTTATAAAAAATGCGGAATATACTGTAAATAGTGATATAAAATTGAAATGACGAACTATACAAATCCTCTAAAATCCAGTAAGGCTGGTTTTTGGAGGATTTTTTAAAATATTTATAAAAGTTATTGACTTGATGTTTATTAAATCAATATAATCAAACTGTAAGAGGAATTTAAAGATATATAACAATATGCAAGGAGAATTACTTATGAAAAAGCTATTAATTGTTGTAGATATGCAAAAGGATTTTGTAAACGGAAGCTTAGGTACTGCTGAAGCACAGGCAATAGTGCCAACTGTTGTTAATAAAATAGAAAACTTTGACGGTGACATCTTTGCCACCTTTGACACTCACTATGAAAATTATATGGAAACATCAGAGGGCAAAAAATTGCCTGTACCACATTGCATAAAAGGAACAGATGGTTGGACACTTGAAAACAATGTGCAAAATGCACTTGATAAAAAGGGATATACGGCTGTAGAAAAAATTACTTTTGGTTCTGTAGATTTGCCTAAAATTATTGGGGAAAACTATGATGTTGATAATATTGAAATTGAGCTAATAGGTCTTTGCACAGACATATGTGTTGTTTCAAATGCTTTGTTATTAAAGGCAACCTATCCAGAAACCCCCATTACTGTAGATGCAAGTTGCTGTGCAGGTGTAAGTGTAGAAACACATAAGTCTTCCCTTGCTACAATGAAATGCTGTCAGATTAATATAGTTGGAGAATAAGCTACAATTAAATTCTAACAGACTTATTTACAAACTATAGGTATTGTGCTATACATTATATATAATAGATTTGTACAGGAGGATTAATATGTTTAATGCTGAAAAGGTAAAAAATGATTGTGTAAAATGGATAAGAGATTTTTTTGAAGAAAATGGTAAAAACTGCAATGCTATTGTAGGTATATCAGGTGGTAAAGATAGCTCTATAGCTGCGGCTTTATGTGTAGAGGCATTAGGTAAGGATAGAGTAATTGGCGTTCTTATGCCTTGTGGTGAACAGCACGACATTGATATGGCTTATATGCTTGTAAATTATCTTGGTATCAAACACTATGTTATTAATGTAGAAAAGGCGGTTAAGGGTATTGCCGACAGCTTGCCACAGGATTTAGAAATATCTACACAAACTAAAACAAATATCCCTCCAAGAATAAGAATGACAACCCTTTACGCAGTATCACAAAGCTGTAATGGTAGAGTAGTAAATACCTGTAATTTGTCAGAGGATTGGGTAGGTTACTCTACAAGATATGGTGATGCAGCAGGAGATTTTTCTCCTTTGTCACATCTTACTGTAACAGAAATAAAAGAAATAGGCCATTTAATGGGATTACCAACAGAGCTTGTAGATAAAACCCCTATAGATGGTCTATGTGGTAAAACTGACGAGGAAAACCTAGGCTTTACCTATGCAGTGCTTGATAAATATATTCGTCAAGGCGTTATAGAAGATGAAAATATAAAACAGCTTATAGACACAAAGCACAAAAACAATTTGTTTAAGTTGCAGTTAATGCCTGCTTTTGTGCCGGAAATATAATATATCAGAAGAGAGGAAGACGCTAATGGCAAAAGAAGAAAGATTTGTAAAAACCTATAATCAAGGAACATTTGTGGTAACTGAAATATGGGTAGATAAAGTAACCGGTGTAAACTATATGTATCATTTTGACGGAAGTTCAGGTGGACTTACACCATTGCTAGATGAATTTGGAAAGCCTATTGTAACACCTTTTATTAAATAATAAATAGTGATTAATTTTATATGGCACAAGGCTACTGGATAGTCTATGTGCCATATTGCATTTAAATTAACTGAATTTAATGTCTTATATTAAATTGTTAATGAGTAATATTAAAATAATAACGAAAAATATTAAAAAATTAACGAAAAACATTAAAAATCAGTTGACAAACATTAAATCATTTGCTATACTCTATTTGTCGGAACCGATAAGACAATATAAAATATATAATAATTAAAAAGGTGGTAAAATTATGAAAAAACTTAATAAGATTGCTTTGGTGGCTTCAAAAATAATAGAGATATTTCATTGGGTAGGAACAGCTTTTATGGCTGGTGTGTTAATTTGCACTTTTGTTGCAAGAGATTGGCTTCAAGGGATATTAGAACAGGGTGTTCCACAAAATGGTACAACTCTTTCAACATATGGTTTTGAAATTGTAGCGGCAGATACAAGTGGTTTAGTTAACGTAACAATGGTTACTTTATTTAGTGTTGGTGCAATAATTATTCTTGCCCTTATGGCTATGGTGTTCCGTAATGTGTGCTTAATATTAAAAAAGACAGAAGAAAAAACTCCTTTCCAAAATGATGTAGTAAGAATGTTAAGAGAAATTGGTATTTTTACTATTGCAGTTCCAGTTATTAGTTTAATTATGAATATAGTTGTAGGCATAGTGGTAGGAACAGATTCTGTTTTCTTCACTGGTTTTAATGTGGAATTAAGCAGTTTCTTTATGGGTATATTAGTTTTGAGTCTTTCACAAATTTTTGCCTATGGTGCATCTTTAGAAAAAGATGTAGATGGTCTTTTATGAGGTGGGGAAAGTTATGGGTAAAATTGTTTTAAGATTAGACCGTATTATGGTTGAACGAAATATGTCTTTGAATGAACTTGCAGAAAAGGTTGGTATTTCAAATGTTAATTTGTCAAAAATAAAAAACAACAAAGTTAATGCCATTCGTTTTTCAACACTTTCTGCAATTTGTGAAGTGCTTGATTGTCAAGCAGGGGATATTTTAGAGTACCAAAAGGACTAAAATTTTATAAAAAGAAAGAGCCAATGTAACTGTTGTAGAATGCAGATATATGGCTCTTTTTATTTATGTTGAAAAGTATTATGTGGTGGTATATAATTTTAATAGAATTTATAAAGGCAGTGATAATATATGGCTAAAGAAATAAAAACAAATGTTATGAGGATACTTGATAAAGCAAAAATCCCTTATAAACATTATGATTACAGCAATACAGGCTGTACCGTTGGCACAGAAATAGCAGATATATTGGGACAAAATCCAGATAGAGTTTTCAAAACATTAGTAACTGTAGGTAGCAAAACAAAAGATTATTATGTGTTTATGGTGCCTGTTAATAAGGAATTAAATTTGAAAAAAGCATCTTTGGCAGTGGGAGAAAAGTCTATTCAAATGATACCGCAAAAGGATTTGCTAAAGGTAGCAGGATATATCCACGGGGGCTGTTCTCCTATTGGTATGAAAAAGCAATATACAACAACTGCTCATTTTACAGCAAAGGATTTTGAAGAAATAATATTTAGTGCAGGAAAAATAGGGTATCAAGTAGAATTAAGTATAGAAAATCTACAAAAAGTTTGCCCTGTACAGCTGTTCGATATAACTGATTAAAATTCGTTTTGTATATAAAGTAAGAAATTTGCAAATAAAACAATGCTTCTGTAGGCAATCTTGAAAAAATATTAATAATTTTGGTGATTTTAGAAAGAAATCTGTTAGTGAATTTTAACAAAAAAATTTTTTATTCTATTGCAAAATTAAGAAATATATTATATAATTGTATTGTGTCTTGGTATATATCAAAGTTGAAATATATAATAGATTAATCAAAATATTTATAAAAACAGGAGGAACAGATGGAAGATATCAAAAGTTTGTATAATCACGAATATGCAGAGCGTGTTATTAATTCAGAATCTGCATTTCCAGGTGGAATTTTAGGTCCACACCTTACAGATAGAGGTGTTACTGTAACAGTTTATAATCCTCAGGCAGAGGCTGTAGATGTTGTGGACAAGCGTAGTGGACAAAGATTTTCTGCTATAAAAGTAGATGAAGCAGGCTTGTTTACAGCGTTTTTAGGCTGTGATGCTTCAACTCCTTACTACCTAGAAATTACCCCTTTTGATGGAGAACCATACATAACAGAGGACAGCTATAGATTCCCTGTACAAACAAGTGCAGATGACGCATATTTGTTTGGTAATGGTACACTTTATAGCGTGTCAGATGTTTTAGGTGCTCATATCAAAACTATTGATGGTGTACAGGGTACATTATTTACTGTTTGGGCTCCTAATGCTGGCAGAGTTAGCGTAGTAGGCTCCTTTAACGGTTGGGACGGAAGAATGCACCAGATGAATAAGGTGTATAATGTTGGTATATTTGAATTATTTATCCCTGGTGTAAAAGAAGGGGATATGTACAAATTTGAGATTAAAACTCAGTGGGGTACAGTACTTACAAAGACAGACCCATTTGGTAACTATCAGCAAAAGCGTCCTGAAACAGCTTCTATTGTTACAGATTTAGCTAACTTTAAATGGACAGATAATGCTTGGATGACTAAGAGAAGACAGAGCAATCTTGATACACAGCCTGTTGCTATTTACGAGCTACATCCAGGCTCTTGGAAACGTAAGGGCGAGAATAGAGATGAGTTCTTAACATATCGTGAGCTTGCAGTTGAGCTTGCAGATTATGTAACTGAAATGGGTTATACTCATATTGAGCTTATGGGTATTTCCGAGCATCCTTTTGACGGTTCTTGGGGTTATCAGGTAACTGGTTATTATGCACCAACATCTCGTTTTGGCTCTCCAGAGGATTTCCAGTATTTTGTTGATTATATGCATAATCGTGGTATCAGCGTTGTACTAGACTGGGTACCTGCCCACTTCCCTAAAGATGCACACGGTTTAGCTAGATTTGATGGTACACCTATATATGAACATCCAGATGTACGCAGGGGCGAGCATCCTGACTGGGGTACATATATATTTAACTATGAAAAAACAGAGGTTAGAAACTTCCTTATTGGTAGTGCTTTATTCTGGTTGGAGAAATTCCATATTGACGGCTTGCGTGTAGACGCAGTTGCATCTATGCTTTACCTTGACTATGGTAAAAAGGACGGAGAATGGTTACCTAATATTTACGGTGGCAGAGAGAATTTGGAAGCTATAGAATTTTTGAAGCATCTAAATTCAATTAACTCACAGCGTAACCCAGGTACAGCTATTATGGCTGAAGAATCTACTTCCTTTGCAGGTATTACTGCTCCTGTATATTACAATGGTTTGGGCTTTAGTCTAAAATGGAATATGGGCTGGATGAACGACTTCCTAAGATATATGTCTACAGACCCAATATACAGATGTCATGACCATCACGAGCTTACCTTTAGTATGGTATACGCTACATCAGAGAAGTTTATACTTGTACTATCTCATGACGAGGTTGTATACGGTAAATGCTCTATGATTAACAAAATGCCTGGTGATGATTGGCAGAAGTTTGCAAACCTAAAAACTGCTTATGGCTTTATGTTTGGTCACCCTGGTAAAAAGCTGTTGTTTATGGGACAGGATTTTGCCCAGTATGATGAGTGGAATGCTAACAAAGAGCTTGATTGGTACCTAGTAGATACTAACCAAAACAATAAAAATATGCAAACCTTTGTTAAGGACTTGTTAGCTGCATATAAAAAATATCCTGCTTTATATCAGCAAGACTTTACATATGAAGGCTTTGAGTGGATGAACTGTAATGACTGGAGCCACAGTGAGGTTAGCTTTGTTCGTAAGCCATCACAGCAGGGTGAAAAGTATTTGTTGGTAGTATGTAACTTTGTACCTTGCCCACACGAAAACTTTATGATTGGTGTACCTTGCCCAGGCGAGTACAGACTGGTTATTAATAGTGATGATATGAAGTACGGTGGTACAGGTAATTATTATCAGGAAAAGCTGATTGCAGAGGAAAGAGAAGCAGATGGTAAGCCATACTCTGTAATTTACACTATTCCACCACTAAGCGTAAGTATTTTTGAGTTTGATTTTGCTCTTCCTAGTCCTGCTCAGGAATCTGAAGCACCAGTGGAAGAACCACAGCCAGAGGAAATGTCAGCAGAAGAAAAAGCCAAGGCAGAAGCTATAGAAGCTAAAAGACAGATTAATATGGCAAAGCTACAGGCAATGAAAAAGGCACAGGAAGAAAAGAATAAAGAGCAAGAAGAAAAAGAAGCAGAGGCTACTGAATAAGATTTTATTTTATCTTATCCCATAGCTGTAATGACGATATAATAACAAACTGTAATTAAGGCAATACTACACAGTGATTGTGTGGTATTGCCTTTGTAATTTATCCCACTAAAGAAATTATATCCGAAAGATTAAAATTGCTGTGTAATGCACAGTTTACAGATAAACTTATTAATTGTGCACCACGCTCAATAAGTAAATCTATTTCCCTTGGTGTAACTACCATTGGTTGGTTTTTGGGTATAACCTTGCTATCAATTTTATTATAATATTGTGGTAATATATCCAGTGCTAGTGTAATTGCGTCTACTACTGTTGGTATTCCTACAGCTATAACAGGTATTCCTAATGTTTTTTCGTTTATTGCAAATCTTTTATTTCCTACACCTGCACCAGGTGAAATTCCTGTATTGGATATTTGCAGTGTGCAACCTAAACGCTGAACCCTTCTGGAAGCTAACGCATCTATGGCAATAATGGCAGTAGGTTTTATTTTTGCAACAACGCTTGTTACAAACTCGCTGGTTTCAACACCTGTTTGACCAAGTACACCAGGGGCTATAACAGCCACGCTTCTAAGTTTGTCTAAACCTGTTTCCCTTGCTAATTCTCCTGTTATATGTCTGGTTGCAAGAATTTTATTTGTGCTTTTTGGCCCCAGTGCGTCTGGTGTAATATTAAGATTGCCCAACCCTACTACTAAAATAGTTCCTTGTTGGGGTAAAAGCTCTTGTATATATTTTCCTATTATCTCTAGCCTTTCATCAGTATGAGAAAAGTGGCTTGATAAATTTGGAAGTTCAACTGTTATATATGTGCCTATTTCTTTACCAAGATGTTTTGCACCGTTGCTGTTTGTAATGTCGATTTTAGTAACTATCATATTGTCGTATTCTTTATTACTTACGGTTACACCGTCATCAGTATCTCCTACAATTTCCTGTGCCTCCAGTGCTAAGTCTGTTCGTATATCCATTGTACATTCACCTCTTTAAGCTATTGTTTACACTTATTTAAGAAAAATACATTTGCATAACAATATTTGTTATTTTTTCACCAAAATATCTTTACGGAAAAATATTAATATGTTAAAATGTATACAGAATGTTTAACGATAGAAAGGTTTGGAGAATTATGGACTGTATTTTTTGCAAAATAGTAAAGGGAGATATTCCATCAAAAAAGGCGTATGAAGATGATAAAATAGTTGCGTTTTTTGATATACAACCACAGGCACCTGTACATATTGTGATTATTCCAAAAGAGCATATAGAGAGTATGAACGGTATTACAGCTGAAAATAGCAGTGTAATATCTCACATTTTTGAGATGATACCTGTAATCGCAAAAGAAAATAATCTTGGTGAGGGATACCGTGTAGTAAGTAACTGTGGCAAAAATGCAGGACAAACAGTGTTCCATTTGCACTTTCATTTGCTTGGTGGCAATGTGCTTAGCACAGGTATGGCTTGAAAAATTAAGAATAAATTAAAGAAAATATTCGGTATTATTTAAGGAGAAAATGTAATGAATAAACATACAATGACAATAGCAGGTTGCACAAGAGAGCTACCTTTGTGCGAGGTTACTCCAAATCTTGATATAGCGGCTTTTATTATGTTTAACGATGTAGAGATTACAGAAGCTGCTGCAAGAGAGTTACTAAAAAAATGCCCACAGCACGATATTGTAATTTCAGCAGAGGCAAAGGGTATTCCGCTTTGCTACGAGGTAGCCAGACAGGGTTGCAGAAAATATGTTATAGCCAGAAAATCTGTTAAACTTTATATGACAGATATTTTACAGGTTAATTGTAAGTCTATAACAACAGCAAGAGAGCAAACTCTGTATTTAAGTGGTGACGATGTAGAAGCATTAAAGGGTAAGCGTGTGCTTATAGTTGATGATGTTATTAGCACAGGGGATTCTTTACTTGCTATTGAAAAGCTGGTAGAAGAAGCAGGAGGTAATGTTGTGGCAAAGGCTGCTGTTCTTGCAGAGGGCGATGCCCAAAATAGAGAGGATATTATCTTCCTAGAGCCATTACCAGTATTCCCTAAATAATGTTTATTGAATTATATTTTATAGCTATTAGTTAGAATAGGGTGATAATGTGAAGTCGGTGTTTTGCGTAGTAGGTCTGTGCTATATGGCAGGGCTTTTAATAACTGCCATAACAAGCACTGGCTTTGCATTTATTATTATTATATCTGTTTTTGTTTTATCTGTTGTATTGTCTTTATTTTACAAAAATGATAACAAAACAGCAGTGCTAACAGGGTTGTTATGCCTTGGTGCAGGTGTACTTTCTTATATGGTTGCGTATGAAATAAATGTAGAGCCTGTTAGAAGTTTGGAAAATCAGACTATAAATATAAATGCTACAGTTGTACAGCAACCATATATGTCTGGCAACCGTTATTATTATATTGTTGAAACAACAAAGGTTACCCCTGTTAATAAGAATATAAATTGTCCCCAACAAATACGGTTAAAGCTTTCGGCTACAGATAATAATGGTGGTGAAATAATAGGTGCAGAAAAGTACGATAATTTACAGCTTACAGTAAAGTTGTCTGCACCAAAAAAGTCTGTATATAATCTACATAATATTTCTCAAGGGTATTATATTAATGCAGATGTTACAGAGGGAAATATATCTGTAACAGAAGCTAATAATAAGCCTTGGTATAGTTGCTTTGATGATATTAAAAAATCCATAACTAAAAACGTAAAAAGTTATCTTGAAGATGACAAAGCAGACCTGTTAGTAGCATTGTTGTTAGGAGATAAAAGTCAGCTTAATAATGATGTAGAAAAGCAATTTAGAGAAGCTGGTGTAAGCCATATTATTGTGGTGTCGGGGCTTCATTTGTCTATAATAGTGTCCTTGGTGTTTTTCCTTGTAGATATGCTTTTTAGGGAAAAGAAAATATCGGCAGTAATAACTATATTTGTAATTGTATTCTATATGTGTATTACAGGTTTTTCCTATTCTGTAATGCGTTCTGGAATTATGAATATTATATATATGCTGTCATTTTTTGTGTACAGGAAACCACAGGCTGTTAATAGTTTGGGCTTTGCAGGATTAGTTATAACCTTGTTAAATCCACTATCAATAGGCAACCTAAGTTTGTTAATGTCTTTTACCTCAACTCTTGGTATAGTAACCTTGGGGAATACATTGATTAATAACTTTAATAAAAAGCTACCTATGTGTTTTTTAGAAGGTAAATGGAAATTTGCTGGAATTACTGTAAAATATGTAGTAGAATGTGTTATTGTTTCTTTGGTTGCTACTGCGTTCACTTTGCCTGTAATGGTATTTGTTTTTAAGCAGTTTAGTTTGTATTTTATCATTTCCAACCTTTTAATTACATCAATAGCACCGCTAACTATTATGTGTGGTTGTATGCTGGTGGTTACTTCTTATATTCCTATTGTGAATTTAATAGCACCTGTTATTGGTTTTATATTAAATCTTTTATGTACCTTTATGCTACAGGTAACATTTGAGGTTTCTAAATTACCATTTGCTGTAATTTGTATTGATGATATATTTGTTAAGATAACTGTAGTAGCTGTAATTATTACAGTGGCAATTTTCTTTGTTGTGCAAGGATTTCAAATAAAAAATGTTTACATTTGCACAGCGGTTTCAACAGCTGTAGCAGGTATGGTGCTTTCGTTAGCTGTGCTTATTATGGCTAATTCTTTGTGTATACAGGTGATTAATACAGGCACAGGGGTTACTATTATAGATAAAGGTCTTACAGGTGTTAATGTTATTTCTTGTGGTGGGGGTCAAAGGTATTTGTCATCAGCTGTAGATAATTTGAAAAACTATCGTATTAATTCTTTACTTATTCCAGGCTCTGCTGGTTATTATTCAGAATACGCTGAAAATATTTTGCAGGAGTTTGAAGTGGAAAATGTACTGGTTTGCAATGACAATAATTACTCCCAAGAGTTGGAAGATGTGATAGAGAATAGTGATAGCACCTATATTTCAAATACATCAACAATTAAATATGCAGATTATACAGTTGATTTATTTAGCTGTGATAATATGCAGTGGATATATATTGACTGTTCAGACGGCAGTATATTGGTATCCCCTAAAAATGCAGATTGCAGTTTGTTACCTAAGGATTATACTAAGTGTGATATATTTATTGTACAAAAAGGTTGCACCAATTTAAATGCTGTTACAACCAACAGGGTTATATATTGTGGTGCTAACAATAATGGGGTTACAAGCACTTCTATGGGTGATGTTACTATATATAAATTTCCAGATAAGAGGTTTTACTTATGGCAAAGCTGACAGAGCAAGAGCTAAAAGGAATGTTAAAAAAAGGCGAATACAGCAGAATATACCTGTTATATGGGGAAGAAAAAATGCTGGTATCTTCCTATAATAAAAAGCTACAGGAAAAAATAATGGGTAAAAATCCTCCTGAATTTAATTTCCATATATTTAACGAGGAAAGCACAGTAGAAGAAATTATACAGGCTTTAGAAATAATTCCTTTTACAACTCCCTTTAATTATGTGGTTATTAATGATTTTCCTGTGGAGAAAATATCTGAAAGTGATTTGAAAATTTTATATAGTAATTTTTCAGATTTGCCCGAAACTACCATTGTAGTTATTTCAATGAATACATTATTGCCAACAGGAAAAAAGCCAAACGTATGGAAAAAACTTGTTGATATAGTAGACAAAAATGGAGTTGTTATTGATTTTGCTAAAAAAACCTCTGCTGACCTTCGCAAACAGTTAATCTCGTGGGCAAGTAAACGGGGTGTGCTGTTATCTCCTAATAATGCTTATAAAATTATAGAGTATGCAGGAACAGACTTGAATACATTAAAAAACGAACTGGACAAGGTTTGTGCGTATGTTGATGATGGCGGAGAAATAACAGAAAACGATATTGAATTTCTTGTAACAAAAAATTTAGCAACAAGAGTATTCGATATGACAGATGCAGTAACAGCAGGTAATTGGGAGCAGGCATTTCAAAAATTAGATTTACTTTTTTATCAAAGGGAAGAGCCTATAATGATTTTAGCAGAGCTTTCAAATACCTATACAGATATGTACCGTGTACGCATAGCTATAGAAAGTGGATTGAGAGGAGAAGATGTTGCTCAATCTTTTGATTATAAGCGAAAAGAATTTAGGTTAAAAAAAGCAGAAAGAGCCTCTAAAAGACTTACCACAGAGGACATAACCACCTGTTTGAATTATCTTGCAGAGGCTAATACCGCTATGAACAGTAGCAGTGGAAATAAGCGATTATTACTTGAACAGTTGGTGGCAAAGCTGATAATGACAGGGGGGAGTGTTTCAAGATGATAGATATAAAGGAGGCTGTAATAGTTGAGGGTAAATATGATAAAATGAAGCTAAAGCCCCTTATTAATACAACTATTATAGAAACAAACGGATTTAGAATTTTTGCAGATAAGGAGAAAGTAAGTCTTATAAAACAGCTTGCAGAAAAACAAGGGATTATAGTTCTTACAGATAGCGACAGTGCAGGATTCCTTATAAGAAATCATCTTAGGGGAATTATTCCTAATTCTCAAATTAAACACGCATATATTCCTCAAATTAAAGGTAAAGAAAAGCGTAAGGATAAGCCCTCAAAAGAGGGAACTTTGGGGGTAGAGGGGATAGATGAAAACCTATTACTTAAAGCCCTTCAACAGGCTGGTGCAACCTGTGGTGGAAAATCTGCCACTATTACAAAAGGAGATATGTATATTCTTGGCTTAACAGGAAGAGATAACAGCAAGGCACTGCGTACAGCCTTACTGAAAAAGCTGGATTTGCCAACATATATAACAAATAATGCTTTGTTAGATGTTTTAAATTCCATTACATCTTTGGAACAGCTTGAAGTAATTTTGAATGAACTTGAAATTTAATTATGCCTTCTAATAAAAACTTTTTTTAGTCTTTATTAGAAGGCATAATTGTTGAAGATTGTATGAAATCGATGTAATCAAATTTAGAATTTTTCTATTTTTAAAAAATTTGGTTTTAGTATTATTAGTATAATTTGTTACTTTTGCCTATGACAATTTCTGCTTGAAAATGATATAATTAATTAACTTAAATTAGTATACACTGTGAATTAATTGTATTATTGCACTATATGTGTTAAAAATTAAAGTAAAAGAGGTTAAAGTATGTATAAGATTGGTGATACAGTAATATACAAAAGTGAAGGTGTTTGCACTGTTGGGGATATTGTTGTTAAGGCTTTCAGAGAAAAAGAAATGGAATATTATGTGTTAAAGCCTGTATATAAAGAAAATTCAGAGGTTTTTGTACCTAAAAATAATACTGAACTTACAAGCAAAATGCGACAGGTTCTTACTCGTCAAGAAATTATAAGTTTAATAAAGTCTATGCCTGATGAAAGTGATATTTGGATTGATGACGAAAATCAACGCAAAAGCTATTATAAACAGCTTATAGCAAATGGTGACCGTACAGAATTAATAAGACTTATAAAAACTTTGTTTAATTATAAGGAAAAACAAAAAAATGCAGGTAGAAAGTTACATACAACTGATGAGAAATTTTTGAAAGATGCAGAGAAGATTCTGTATGATGAGTTTGCATATGTGTTGAATATTTCACAAAAAGAGGTTATACCTTTTATTGCTGGAGAACTTGAAAAATAATCTGTACATTTGGAATTTTTGTTTGATTTATTCAATAGACATCTTTCATCTTTTTTGTGAACATTATAGTAATTTTCTTGATTTTTATTTATTTAAATGCTACTATGTGTAGGAGGTTGCTTGTGTAGTTAAATGTTTCTACATAGGCTTTTAAGTACAAATTTGGAGAGGTGTATATTGTGATTGAAAAAACTATACATTATTGCTGGTTTGGTGGAAACCCTAAGCCAGAAATAATAGCTAAATGTATTGCAAGCTGGAAGCTTCATTGTCCTGAGTTCAAAATAGTTGAATGGAATGAAAGTAACTTTGATATAAATTTATGTAAATATACTACTGATGCGTATAAAAATAAAAAGTATGCCTTTGTATCTGACGTTGCACGACTATGGATAATTTATAATTATGGTGGCTTTTACTTTGACACAGATGTAGAGCTAAAGAAGAACATAAGTGATTTGGCAGAGTATGACGCTTGGTTTGCGGCAGATACAGTAAACTTTATAAATACTGGTGTAGGTTTTGGTGCAAAACCACACGATAAATATGTTAAGACTATGCTAGAGGACTATTATGATGTGGAATATGATGAAACACCTTGTCCTCCAAGAAACACAAATGCATTAAGAAAAAATCACCCAGAGGTTCCATATTTCGATAAAACTCGTGTTATTGATAATGTATGCTTTTTTGGATTGAAAAATGGTATAGGTTCATATTTAAGACATTACTATACAACAACCTATAAAACAGCAGATGGAAAACCAAGAGAGGGTATAAGTACAGCTCCACCATCAAAGAAGGTTATAAGAAAATGGAAGATTCATGTATTCTTCCAAAATCCAAAAGTAATAAAATATTGCGAAACACATCCAAATGTTTTCACAAAACTATATATGATATTTACATACGATTTTCTACCTCACGGTTTTAAACATACAGTTAATGTATTTAAAAACATAGTAAAGAAAAAACGATAATATCCAATATATTAAAATCATAAACACCGTTTAAAATACAGGAATGTTCACTGTATTTCAAACGGTGTTTAATGTTTGCTTACTATTTAATTTTATTTGTAAACATACTTTTTTATACATTCAAATGTTTCAGCACTTATAACATGCTCCATTCTACAGGCATCTTCTTTAGCTGTTTTTTCGCTTACACCTAAATCCATTAGCCATTTAGTAAACAATTTATGGCGTTCATACATTGTGGTGGCAATATCTTTACCTGTATTAGTAAGCTCTATATAACCCTTGCTATCCATAGAAATGTATCCATTTTCTCGAAGATTTTTCATTGCCACACTAACACTTGGCTTTGAAAATCCCAGTTCGTTTACTATGTCAACAGAGCGAACCTCACCCTTACGTTCTTTAATAATAAGAATAGTTTCTAAATAATTTTCGGCTGATTCTTGAATTTTCATATAAGTTCTCCGATTAAGTTATTTTTAATAAATACAGCATATAGTTCAAACCACAGCTTAGTATAATTTTAACACAATAACTCTTTTATATCAATACATTTTTTGTTCATAGTAAACACCCTTGTGCAGATATGCACAGGGGTGTTTTTGGCAATGGTAAATTATTTGTAGAATTTAAGAACAGTTTCTATAACCTTGTCAACGTCTTCTTCTGCTAAACCATAGTACATAGGCAATCTTAGCAAACGGTCGCTTTCAGTGGTTGTGTATTTATCTTCACCGTGGAATACTCCGTATTTTTCGCCGGCAGGTGCAGAATGAAGAGGCACATAATGGAATGTTGCTGCAATATCATTTGATTTTAAATGGTTAGCCAGTGCAGATCTTTCGCTTAAATCCTTTGCTTTTATGTAAAACATATGAGCATTGTGTTGGCAATATTCAGGGATAAAAGGTAATTCTATGTAGCCCTTTTCCTTTAGTGGCAATAAAGCGTTGTAATATTTGTGCCAAGAAGCAAGTCTATTATTATTAATAGTTTCTTTTTCTAATAACTGTGCGTATAAATAAGCTGCGTTAAGCTCACTTGGTAGGAATGATGAGCCAACATCCATCCAAGAATATTTATCTACTTGACCTCTAAAGAACTGTGAACGATTGGTGCCTTTTTCTCTTACTATTTCACCACGAAGAGTATCTTCCTCTTTGTTAATAAGAATTGCACCGCCTTCACCCATACTGTAATTTTTGGTTTCGTGAAAGCTAAAGCAACCGCAATCACCAATACTACCTAAAGCCTTGCCTTTATAAAATGCCATTACACCTTGTGCAGCATCTTCTATAACCTTTAGATTATGTCTGTTGGCAATTTCCATAATAGTATCCATTTCACAGCCAACTCCTGCGTAATGCACAGGAACAATAGCTTTTGTTTTTGGGGTAATAGCGTCTTCAATTAGATTTTCGTCAATATTCATTGTGTCTGGTCGAATATCTACAAATACAATTTTTGCTCCTCTTAAAACAAAGGCATTAGCAGTGGATACAAAAGTGTATGAAGGCATAATAACTTCATCGCCAGGTTGTATATTTGCAATAATCGCAGACATTTCTAGAGAATCTGTACCAGAGTTTGTAAGCAATGCTTTTTTTGTGCCAGTATATTCTTCTATTATACTTTGGCATTTCTTAGTGAAAGCACCGTCACCGCAGATTTTTTTGGATTTTATTGCTTCGGCTATGTATTTTTCTTCAGTACCTACATAAGGTGGAATATTAAAATTTATCACAGGTGGTTTACTCCTTTATTTTTAACTTACCTTAATTATAATCGTAATAAAAAATTATGTCAATTAATATTCCAATGATTTAACTTGTATTTGGTATATTATTAAAAGTTATTTGGATTTATGATTTACTAATTTTTTGATTTGTGCTATAATAACAGCATATATGTAAAATTATACAGTGGAAGGATTATATGTATGTGTTTGCTTTCTTTTGTGATACCCTGTTATGGCTCTGAAAAAACAATAGAGCCTGTTATAAATGAAATAATAGAGGTAGTTTCTCAAAAACAGCAGTATGATTATGAAATTATTGCTGTTAATGACCAATCACCGGACAATGTGCTTAGCGTTCTTAAATCTATTGCAAATACAAATAAGAAACTAAAGGTTGTTGATTTTGCCAAGAATTTTGGTAAACATTCAGCTGTAATGGCTGGTTTTTCCCTTGCTAAGGGTGAATATATAGTTTGTCTTGATGATGATGGTCAATGTCCTATGGATAGGCTTTGGGATTTGCTGGAGCCTGTTGAAAATGGTAGTGCAGATTATTCTATGGCTGACTATGATGTAAAAAAACAGTCTAATTTCAAAAACTTTGGTAGTGCTGTTAATTCGTTTATGTCACATACAATGATTAACAAACCAAAGGATATGCACTTTACAAATTTTAAGGTTATGAAAAGGTTTGTTGTTGAGGAAATTTTAAGATATGATAATCCATATCCATATATGGAAGGTCTTACCCTTAGAACAACAAATCAAATTGCAACTGTACCTATGGAAGAGCGTGACAGAATTGCAGGCGTAGGGCATTTTACATTTAAAAAGTCAATTTCCTTATTGATGAACGGTTTTACAGCTTTTTCTGTAAAACCACTGCGTTTTGCAACAGTAGTTGGCTTAATATGTTCTTTGGTTGGGTTTATATTTGGTGTGGTTGTTGTTGTAAGAAAGTTATTAAAACCTGCTATTATGCTTGGTTATAGTTCGACTATGGCTGTTATGCTTTTTATCGGTGGTATGATAATGCTTATGCTTGGACTTATTGGCGAGTACATAGGAAGAATTTACATAAGTTTGAATAATTCTCCACAATATGTAATTAGAGAAATTATTAATAAAGATGATGATTAAGAGCGGTTGATTATTATGAAAAAAATTATAATATTGGGTGCGGGAACATATCAAGTACCATTAATTAAACAAGCTAAAAAAATGGGTATATACACTATTGTTGTAAGTATAAAAGGTAATTACCCTGGTTTTAAGTTGGCTGACAAGGTTTACTATGAAAACACAACAGACTATGAGGCTATTCTTAAAATTGCTGAAGATGAAAAAATTGACGGCATAGTTACAGCTGGTACTGATGTTGCAGTAATTACCATAGGTAAGGTTTGCGATAAACTAAACCTGTGTGGTCTTTCAGAGAAAGCAGCAACTATTGCTTCAAATAAATTGTTAATGAAGACAGAGTACGAAAAATATGGAGTTAGAACTGCTCGTTTTAGAAAAGTTGGTTTTAATATAGATGATGTAGTTAAGGCAACTAAAGAGTTAAATTATCCTTTAATTTTTAAGGCAGTAGATACATCAGGAAGCAGAGGAATTATTAAGGTTGAAGCTCCTGAAGATATTAATTCAGCTGTAGAAATAGTAAAAAATGCAACCAGATTAGAATACTTTATAATTGAGGAATTTATAACCGGTATTGAGTATGGTGCCCAAGCATTTGTTTTGGATAATAAGCTACAATTCTGTTTGCCACACGGTGACTATGTTTTCAAGGGGAATACAGGTGTACCTATTGGTCATTTTGCACCTTATCAGTTATCTGACCAAATTGTTGAGGATACAAAACTACAGCTTACCAATGCTATTAAAGCTATGGGATTAAATAATTGTGCTATTAATGCAGACTTTATTTTATCTGATGATAAGGTTTACGTTTTGGAATTAGGTGGTCGTTCAGGAGCAACCTGTCTTGCAGAGTTAGTGTCTATTTACTATGACTATAATTATTATGAAAAACTTATATTGGCATCACTTGGGGAATTTCCTACATTTGAGAGTGATAAGAGTATTCCTAATGCCAGTCATTTAATTATGAGTGACAAAACAGGTGAACTTGTGTCAATATCTAATAATAATAGTCCAAATGAAAATATTGCAGAGATTCAAATTGATTATAATGTTGGGGACAAGGTTAAAAAGTTTAATGTTGGCCCAGACAGAATTGGTCATATTATAACTAAAGGTAATACTTTGGAAGAGGCTGTTAATACTTTGGATAATGCTATGAAAAATATATCACTTTCTGTTGTATAAACTATTTTAATAATGAAAGGTTGTTTTTATTGTCCTACGCAATAATTGAGACATTAAGAAGAATTGTACAGCTTATATTTGGCAGTGAGCTTTTTGATTTGCCAATACTTAGTTCTCTTAGAAAAGTAATGTATAGGTTGTGCTTTGATATAGGCAAATCTCCAACTATTGGTTTTGGAATGAGATTTTTTCGTTCTCACAGAATGAAAAATGGTACCGTTAAGGTAGGAAACAATGTTTTACTTGCAAAACATTCAGAAATTGACTACAGCGGTAAGGTTGTAATTGGTGACAATGTTTGGATTTCAGAGGGTGTTCAAATACATACTCATAATCATTTACTTACAGCTACAAGAATAACAGATGAAAAGGCAAATATTGTACCAACTGAAATTTATATAGGCAACAATGCTTGGATTGGAGCAAGGGCTGTAATTTTGCCATCTGTAAGCCAAATTGGAGAAAATGCTGTTATTGGTGCAGGTGCTATTGTAACTAAAAATGTTCCACCTAACACTGTTGTGGCTGGAAATCCTGCAAAAGTAATACGAACATTGGAGTTTAATGATGAAATTAAATAAATGCAATACTAAAAAAAGTACGGTTACAAATTTTATTTTTTTACATTTTACTATCCTTATATATACAGGAACATCTATATTGTCAAAAATAGCATCAGGCTTTGATTTTTTATCATTTCAATATATTATGTGTTTTTTTGGAATGTTTTGTTGTTTAGGTGTTTACGCTATACTATGGCAACAGGCTATAAAAAATTTTCAGCCATCTGTGGCATATTCTAATAAGAGTGTAACTACAATATGGGTGCTTATTTTTTCAGCGTTAATTTTTAATGAAGGGATAACTGTGAAAAATATTATTGGTACTGTGCTGATAATATTGGGCGTAGTTTTGGTGTCAATTAAAGATGAATGATTTTATATATTATATTGGTATATTAGCCACAGCATTGGCATCGGCAATTTCTCAAATTCTATTAAATGTAAGTGCGAAGAAAAAATATGATAAAAAGATTTTTGAGTATCTTAACCCTTGGGTAATATCCTCTTACGCAATTTTGGCGATTACCTTAGTTGCAAATGTGTACATAATGCGTTTTATACCATTAAAAATAGCCCACGTTTTAGCTGCAAGTACATATGTATTTGTTGCTATATTAAGCCGTTTGGTATTTAAAGAAAAAATTAGTGTCAGAAATGTAATTGGCTTATGTATACTTTGCGTTGGAATAATTGTATTTATTTTGTGATAATAGTACAATGACTTAAAATTGATATGAAAAGCATAAAGCGAGGCAAAATATGTGCCTCGCTTTTTTAGTAGTTATAGTATTAGTATAAAGGATTATGGTTCACATTCAACAGATTTAACCCACTTCATTAGAAAATCCTTTTCTTCTGGTGGGCAGGTTGCTATATGAGATGCCGCAACAATAGGTATCCAATGCTGTACATATTGTTTTGCAGTGTTGCTTTTTAAGCAAAATAGCTTTAAATATGTATCTGCTATTTCTGGTTGCTTCATACAGAACTGCAAATAGGTTCTGGCAACATCAGCAGAAGCATTTCCCTGTGTTGCGTGGGACCAGTCTAATATATGAGCCTTACCATTAGAATCTATTATAATATTACTTGGGTTAAAGTCACCGTGGCATACCTTGGTGTGCTTTGGCATTGCCTTTAGTCTGGTATGAAGCTCGTATCTTGTAGTTGCATCTACTTCCTGTAAATCAGAAATTTTTCTATTCATTTTATCCTTTAGCTTGTTAAGTAAAGGTGCTTTTTTGCTGTGTACTTCCATTTGCAGGTCTACAAACAGTGTTAAGTATTCATCTACTTTGTCTGGGTTTTCAGCCATAAGCTGTTCAAGAGTTTTACCCTCTACAAAGTCAATGGTAATAGACCATTTGCCATCTATTATTGAAACAGCCTTTAACTGTGGAATTGAAAGCCCTGTTTCTTCAACTCTAGTATGATTTAACGCTTCATTTAATATATCAGATTTAAGGAAATCATCTTCAAACAGCTTAACAACTGTGTTGTCAACCTTATAAACTGATTTTCCTTTGCGTTGTGCTAATATCTTATCATATATCATATAAATTCACCCTCTTATGTCTAATGAAGTATGTAAAATACAAAAATTTAGTGGTGAGTTAATTATATCATTTGTAAATTAAAAAGTATAGTATAACAACTACAAAAAAACAGAGAAAAATTTTGGTTATTTATACAATTTGTTGTTTTATGTTGGGGCAAATTTAACATTAACTATCTGCTATAACAGAAATTTCATTATTTTCCATAGAGAATGTTTTTTGTAAATTCATATTATAGGATATTGCTGTTTTTGTAGTTTTTATAAGCTCGTTTGTAATTATTTCTCCAGGTGTAATTAATGGAATCCCTGGTGGATATACCCATATATATTCTGCGGAAATCTTGTTTAAGCTGTTTTCTAATGGGATAACTTGACTTTCTCTGCTTAATGCCATAGAAATTGTACAGGCTGTAGGTGGTAGATTAGATATTGAAGTACATATTGTTGGTGATGTGCTGAAATCTATGCTGTTATCAATTTCCAGTAAAGCATCTGCAAAGGTTGATAAATTCTCCTTACTGTCACCTATGCCTGTCATAGCAACGCAATAATCACCGCTAAACATTTCTAATTCTATGTTATATTTATTTTTTAATAAATTTGCCAGTTGAATACTATTTATATTAGTTTTACTGGTAGAAATAATTATTTTGCTGTTGTCAAAAGCAAATATATCATTGCCTGTGGGGTGTGTATAGTTGAGAATAAACAGCTTTTTTAGATTACATACTTTTCCTTGGAAATATTTTAAGTTATTTTCCCAATGATGAAATAACTTAGGGTTTTCTGTAAGAGCTGTTATACAACTGTCTATAGAGGACATAAGCAAATAGGAGGGACTGCTTGTTTGAAAAATTGCAAGCTGTCTTTTTATTTTTGGTGCAGGAATAAGGTTGGAATTAAGGTGTAAAATTGCAGTTTGTGTAAGGCTTGGCAAGGTTTTATGCAGACTTTGAATAACAATATCTGCTCCAGCCATAACAGCACCATTTGTAAAAAGTGGTGATAGATTAAGATGTGCCCCGTGTGCTTCGTCTACTAATACAGGTATATTTTTATTGTGGCAGATTTTAACTATCTCCTTAATATCGCTTATTACTCCTTCATATGTAGGGCTGGTTATAATAACAAGTTTTATATCTTCGTTTTTATCTAATGCCTGTGTAATGTTTTCTACATTTATAGAGGTATATATAGGTAAATTTTCAGATAGGCTAGGGATAATGTATATAGGCTGTAGCTGACACAATTCAATAGCATTATATACAGATTTATGGCAATTTCGTGCAACAAGCACCTTGTCACCAGTGTTGGTACAGCCTCGTATACCGGCAAGTATTCCACAGGTGCTACCATTAACTAAAAAATAGCTGTTTCTACTGTGCCATAGTTTCTCTGCCTTTCTTTGACAGCTTTTTATAATCCCTTCTGGTGCGTGTAAATCGTCCATTGGGGGGATTTCTGTAAGGTCGCATTCAGCTGTTAGCTGATTAAGGTAAGGAAACATATTTATATTTCTTTTATGCCCAGGCATATGCATAGGTAATGGATTGTTTTCTGTGTATTGTTTTATATAATTTAATAAAGTCATAATTTTACCTCATAAAAATACGGACAGCATATGCTTGTCCGTATTACTGTTAGTCGCTTTCGCTAATATATTCTGTTGAGTTTGCCTGTGATTTTTTTATCATCATACCATTAACAAATACATATCCTTGGTCATCATCATTATTGCTTGTAATAGGATTTCCATTATCGTCAGTAGGTACAGCTACAGGCATAGTAGGGAACTCTTCCTCATCTTCCTTATCAAGCTCAAACAGCTTTTCAATCTTTGGATAAAGTCTGTATACTGCACAATAGGAAACACCTGTTGGTAAAATTAAAATAGTGGCTAAAATAAATATGCATATATTTGCAATGAAATTACCTGTAAATAAAGAAATTGACAAACAGCCACACAATAGGGCAAGGGTTGTAACCATTACATAAAAGTTCATAGGCAGTTCGCCAAAAGCTATTAAAGCTGAGTTTTTGAAATAGTGCTTTAGCTTTAATTCAAGTGTTACTGTTAAAATTGGAATTGAAAATGATGAAAACAGTAAAAATAAAGCTACAACAATAGTCATAAAAAGTGGTATATAGAATACCCAGCTTGTAGTGGCAAGTTCAAGATATAATGCAATACTAAAATAAGAAATTATAAAGGCAAAGTATATTAGAACACCATACAATGCAAAAAACTTAAAGTTGTTTTTTAAGCCTTTCTTAAAGGAGTGTACAGCACTTATATTACCTTGTGTTTTTAATATATCCTTTGTTATTTGGGTAATGCCCGAATAAAAGGGATAAGCAGGTATAATAGCCAAAGCTAAAAATAGTATGTTTTGGCTTTGGTTTAATAATAAGGCAAGACCATAAATTATGCCTATTGATATTATCATAGGCACAGCAAACAGCAGGTTGCCTACTAGCATAGAACCAAAATTTTCAAAATAAAGCTTAAAAAAACCAAGCCTTTTATTATTATCCGTCATATCAAAATCCTTGTTATTATTTATAGAGTTATTTTATATTTTAAGTTTTTAAGAAAAAGTGAAAATATTTGCAAATAAAGAGTTAAGAATAGCATCACACATTGCACCAATGGCAAGGGCTATAAGCATAAAGCTGTTGTCTGTTATGTATTTGTAGAATGAATTACCAGTGCCACAGCTGTTACCCTTTATTTTAGAAAATATTACAGCAGAAAAGCTAATACAATTTTTCCCCTGATTAAGCAACGCAAGGGTAGAAACAACACAACCAACAAGCATAACCAACAGGAAAAATCCAACACCCATTAAACCACAGCATTTATAAAGGTAACCACCTGTTATACCCATACCAAATCCTTTAAAGGAAATTATGGCAGGAATTCCTATACTGCCCCAAGCTGACAATCCCAGCAAAAATATACTAATGAAAAATATAAAATTAGCTGTTAATGCAGAAATAAATGTGTAAACAGGTGTTTGAGTACAGCGTGAATTAAAATTAGATGTAAATATAAAATCTAAATTTTCTATAAGTTGTTTATCTGCATTACCGGCAGAAATTGCTCCTAATACTAATCCAACTAGCAAAGAGCAACCCAGCAGAGTGCTTATGCCATATCTTCTGAAAAAATAGATAAACTCTCGTTTTTGTATAATTTGTGTGCTTTTGGTTGTGTAGCTTTTCTTGTTCTTTTTTAGAGTAAAAAGAATACCTTTCATATTTTTATATCTCCTAATTTAATTAATATCTTTACTTAGAAGATTATATGAAGTTTTTTGTAATCATATGATAAATCTGTGGTAGTATTCCTTTTTATTCTGTTGCTTTAATTTAGCTTATCTGCCAAGCTCCTCTGCACGGTTAGTACAAGCTGACATAGCATCTTTAATATTATTATAAAAATTACCTTTTTCCAAAATATCCAGTGCTGCTAAAGTAGTGCCACCTGGTGAAGAAACCTTTTTAATAAGCTGGTCAGGTGTGTCACCAGATTTCATAAGCATTTCTGCACTGCCCTTTAGTGTAGCACAGATAAGCTCCATAGCCACATTGGTGTCTATACCTTGCTCTTGTGCGTAATCACACATAGCTTTGGCAAATAAATATACATATGCAGGGCTACTTCCGTTAACTGCAATTATTGTATTCATCTGACTTTCAGGTAAAACCTGACATACACCAGATGTTGCAAACATACTTTTTACTACTTGAAAATCTTCATCTGTTATATTTTCAGATGGACATATTGCTGTTGCACCACAGCCAAGCAGTAATGGGGTGTTTGGCATAACACGAACACAACCACAATTTTTATCAAGTGTAGAAAGCACATAGTTAATAGAAATACCTGCGGCAATAGAAACCATAACAGTGCTGTTTGTTACAGAGTTCTTTATTCCCTCAAGAACCTCTTGATAATTTTGTGGCTTTACAGCTAATACTACAAAATGGCAGTTCTCTACAACCTGAGTTGAAGTTTCACAGGTGTTTACACCCTTTGCCTGCATTTGTTGTAGCTTTTCTGTATCTAAATCAAATACATAAATATTTTCTGCATTGGTAACATTATTGCTTATCATACCATTAATAATGGCAGTAGCCATATTACCGGCACCAATAAAACCTATTTTATTCAATTTATTCACCTTAATTCTAAAAATTTTATACAAATAATTATAGCATATATTATAAAAAGTGCAAACGGAATTTGTGCTATATTAATTTATCATTAATTTATCTACTGGAAAATAGAGGCTTATCAACCCTTAGATTTATTTGTAGGACTTATTTCAAGTTCAGGATTTTTAACATTTACTTTCATTCCTGCCTCTATAGAGCTTACCACAAAGGCATTACCGCCAATAGTAGCATTGTCACCAATTACAGTTTCTCCCCCTAATACAGAGGTATTAGAGTAAATTGTAACATTGTCACCAATAGTAGGGTGACGCTTAACACCTTTAAGCTGTTGTCCTTTTCTTGTTGACAACGCACCTAATGTAACACCTTGATATATTTTTACATTTTCACCAATAACAGTAGTTTCGCCTATAACAACCCCTGTGCCATGGTCTATAAAGAAATATTTTCCTATGGTAGCACCAGGATGAATGTCAATACCTGTTATGCTGTGTGCGTGTTCAGAAATAATACGAGGTATCATAGGTACACCCAAAAGAAATAACTCGTGAGCAATTCTGTACACAGTTATTGCAAACATACCTGGGTAGCAGAATATAATTTCATCTGTGCTATATGCGGCAGGGTCACCGTTGTATGCTGCCTGAACATCTGTATACAGGTGTTCTCTTATACTTGGTATTTTTTCAAGAAACCTTTGCACTATATCCTCTGTTTTTTTAATAATGCAAGAACGCTGGCAGTCCTCGCAATTTTGGTGACTTCCAAAGGCTCTGGCTATTTGCTTTTTTAGATGATATTCTATAAACTCCAATCGTTCTCCAACTAAGTATTCTGTATATTCGTTGCGTACCTTGTTGTTGCCGAAAAATCCAGGGAATAACAGCTTGCGTATTTCCTCCAATACCTTTATAAGAATATCTTTATTTACTATATTTTCTTCATCAATTCTTGTGGTTATATCATATTTATTATAGCTGTCTAAAATTAAATCAACCAAGTTATTTACCTTACTCTTCATACAATATCTCCTTTCGTATATAGGTTTATTATATATACTTACATAATATATTATAAACTACATTCCCTTTCCGTCAATCTTTATTTTTTTATAAACTTTGTTCCAATTTATGTTTATTGACAAAGAATTTTATCCTTAGTATGATAATGTCTATAAGGATAGACTATATGTGATAGCCGAGGGATTATGTTATGTTACTTACAGAAAAAACAATAGATACCTTGTTTAAGACTGGAAATTTATCTGATGATGAATTTATAGAGCTGTTGTCAACAGATAAGTATGACCAATATTTGTACTGTCTTGCAGATAATTTAAGACAGAAATATTATGGTAAAGATGTGTATTTGCGTGGTTTAATAGAATTTACTAACTATTGTAAAAATGACTGCTATTATTGTGGTATACGCAAAAGTAATAAAAATGCTAAACGATATAGATTAACACAGCAGGAAATTTTAGATTGCTGTGCAGAGGGCTATATGCTGGGCTTTCGCACCTTTGTATTGCAGGGTGGGGAAGATATGTATTTTTCAGATGACCGAATTTGTGACATTGTGTCTGATATTCGCAGTAAATATCCTGACTGTGCCATAACTTTATCATTAGGGGAAAAGTCAAGAGAAAGCTATCAGGCTTTTTATAACGCAGGGGCAAATCGTTATTTATTGCGACACGAAACAGCAGATATTATTCATTACAAAAAGCTACACCCACCACAAATGAATCTTGAAAATAGAAAAAATTGTCTTTTTAATTTGAAGGAAATTGGCTTCCAAGTTGGCTCTGGCTTTATGGTAGGGTCACCGTATCAAACTGTGGATAATTTGGTAAATGATTTAAGATTTTTACAACAGCTACAGCCAGATATGATAGGTATAGGCCCATATATTAATCATAAGGAAACTCCTTTTAAGGATTATAAAAATGGAGAGCTAAAGCTCACCTTGCGTCTTATTTCAATATTAAGGCTTATGTTCCCTTATGCTTTAATTCCTTCTACTACAGCGTTGGGAACTATACACCCACAGGGCAGAGAAATGGGATTAAAAGCAGGTGCTAATGTTGTAATGCCTAATTTGTCACCTGTAAAGGTGCGTAAACTTTATGATTTGTATGAAAACAAGATATGCACAGGTGAAGAAGCTGCCCAATGTAGAGGTTGCTTGGAAAATAGAATAATTTCAGCTGGATATAAAGCAGTTACAGCCAAAGGAGATGTTATTTCCCATTGATACAAGGATTGGTGCCGGTAAAAGCTGACTATAATAGTGTATATGCAAGTTTTACAGGTTGCCAATAAATTTCTCACAAAAATTTCACATAGTTTACAAAAAATCCGCAAAAAAAGAATTGTTATTTTTAATTGTTTGTTGTATAATGTTACCAATTAATTTTTAAAATCGTTTGGTAAGTATATAATTTTTGTAATGTGGAAAATATAGTTATATTTATGTATGATAAGGAGGATTTGTAATGCTTAGTGCAATGAGAAAAACTAAAATTATTTGTACTATGGGCCCTGCAACAGATGATGACAATGTGTTGCGTTTGTTAATTGAGGGTGGTATGAATGTGGCTAGAATTAATATGTCACACGGTACTCATCAAGTGCAAAAGGAAAGAATAGATAAGATAAAAAAGTTTAGAGAAGAATTGAGAAAGCCTGTTGCTATTTTATTAGATACCAAAGGTCCTGAAATTAGAACAGGTAATTTCAAAAACGGAAAAGAACTTTTACAAACAGGACAATCCTTTACCTTTACTACTAACGAGGTAGAGGGTGACAGCAAGTGTTGTTCAATTACTTATAAGGGTTTGCCAAGTGATTTGAAGACTGGCGATAAAATTTTGGTTGATGACGGTCTTATAGAAATGGTGGTTCAAAATTTAACCAAAACTACTATAGAATGTAAGGTTATTAACGAGGGCTGTATAGCCTCTCATAAAGGTATAAATATCCCTGGGGTTAGCTTGTCATTGCCTTTTATTAGCGATGTTGATAAAGCTGACATTGCTTTTGGTGTAGAGCAAGATGTTGATTTTATTGCAGCTTCATTTACTCGTACATCTCAGGATATTTTACAGCTAAGACAAGAGCTTGCGTTAAATAATTGCGATGATATGCGTATTATTGCTAAAATAGAAAACGAAGAGGGCGTACACAATATTGATTCAATCATAAGAGTATCTGACGGTATTATGGTTGCAAGAGGAGATATGGGTGTTGAAATTCCTCTGGAAGATGTTCCTGTTATTCAGAAAAAACTTATTAAAAAAGCATACAATGCAGGTAAACAGGTTATTACTGCAACACAAATGTTGGATTCTATGGTTAAAAACCCTCGTCCTACAAGAGCAGAAACTACAGATGTAGCTAATGCTATTTATGACGGTACAAGTGCTATTATGCTAAGTGGTGAAACAGCAGCAGGCGGGTACCCTGTAGAGGCGTTATACACAATGGATATAATAGCAAGACGAACAGAAAGAGATATAGATTATGTGAAAAAGTTTAATCGCAGAGTTGTTACCGAAAGACCAGACGTTACATCAGCTATTTCTCACGCAACCTGTACAACAGCACACGACCTTGGTGCTGTTGCAATAATGACAGTTTCAAAATCTGGTTTAACAGCCAGAGAAATTTCAAAATATCGTCCAGCTTGTCCTATTATTTGTGGTACAACATCTCCAAAGGTAAGAAGACAAATGAATTTGTCTTGGGGTGTTATTCCAATAATGGTAGATGAGCAAAAAAATACAGACGCATTGTTTGAGCATATTGTTGCTGTTTCTCAAAGAGAAAATCTTGTTAAAAACGGTGACCTTGCAGTAATTACAGCGGGTATTCCATTGGGGGTTTCTGGTACTACAAATATGCTTAAAGTGCATCTTGTAGGTGACGTATTAGTATCTGGTACACCAGTTACTAAGAAGAACTATTGTGGTCATCTTTGTGTTTGTACAACAGAGGAAGAAGCCCTTGCAAACTGTAATGCTGGCGATGTTTTGGTTGTTAAAAGAACTACCAACAATTTGCTATCTCTTATGAGAACAGCTGGTGGTATTATTACAGAGGAAGACGGAATGACCTCTCACGCTGCCATTGTTGCTATGGCTTTGGATAAGCCTGCTATTATAGGTGCAAAAAATGCAACAAAGCTGTTAAAAACAGGCACAACTGTAAAAATGGACGGTTCCCGTGGTTTGGTATTTAACGCAACAGGAATAAATGGTCCGGAAATATAATTTGTATAACTCACAGTCACTTCTAAAAAGGGTGGCTGTGTTTTGTTGTTTATACTCTAAATTGCAATATAAATTGTTGAATTAATGCTGTTGTTATGGTAAAATGAGGGATATATTAATTTTTATTGCGATATAACGTTGAATAAATTAAGATTACACAGAACACACTGTTTTTTATTAGAGTTTAGTATTAACAGATTTTGTGTAAATTTATGTATATTGGAGTGTAAGCTTATGGAATATATTTTTAGTGATAGAGTAAATTCTTTGAAGCCATCTGCCATAAGAGAAATTTTTAAGTATGCAGCAGACCCACAGGTAATCTCACTTTCAGCAGGTAATCCTGCTCCAGATGCCTTTCCTGCAAAAGAAATTTCAGAAATATCAGCAAGGCTATTACAGGAAAAACCAATAGACTGTTTACAATACAGCATTACAGAGGGCTATGCACCTTTAAGGGAATACCTTAAAAAATATATGAATGAAAAATATGGTATTGGAAAAGAACAGGACGATTTAATAGTAACCTCTGGGGCACAGCAGGTTATGGATTTGGTAACAAAATCACTTTGTAATGAGGGTGATGTTGTTATTTGTGAGGCACCAAGTTTTATAGGCTCTCTAAACTCTTTCCGTTCTTATAATGCTAAACTTGTAGGGGTACCTGTAGAGTCTGACGGTATAAATATAGAGATTCTTGAAGATAAACTTAAAACAGAGAAAAATGTAAAATTTATATATGTTATTCCTAATTTCCAAAATCCATCTGGTGTAACTATGAGCCTTGAAAAAAGAAAGGCTGTATACAACTTAGCTAAAAAGTATGGGGTGTTAATTTTAGAGGATAATCCATATGGAGAGTTAAGATATTCCAAAGAGTCCCTACCAGCTATAAAATCCTTTGATACTGACGGTATTGTAATTTATGCAGGTTCTTTTTCAAAGGTTATTTCCCCTGGTATGCGTGTAGGCTGGTGCGTGGCACCAATGCCTATTATTCAAAAAATGGTTGTATGCAAACAGGGGCAAGACGTGCATAGCAATATTTGGTCTCAAATGGTTGTATATGAGTATGTTACAAAATATGATTTTGAGGAACATCTTAATAATCTAAGAAAACTATATAGCAGAAAAGCACAACTGATGATGGACTTGCTTGATAAACATTTAGCACCATATGTAACCTATGATAAAATAGACGGTGGCTTGTTTATAATGTGTAAATTACCAAATGAAATAGATATGATGGATTTTTGCAAGCAAGCTGTATTAAGAAAGGTTTGTGTAGTACCAGGCAATGCGTTTTTAGCAGACGAAAATGAGATTTCTCATTCATTTAGAGTTAATTTTTCTACCCCTACTGATGAACAGCTTGAAAAGGGTGTTAAAATTTTAGGCGAGTTAATTAAGGAACTTTGTAACAAGGAGGATAAATAAAATGGATATATCACAAGAAAATGTAAAAGATATGGCACCAGAGAAAAAGAAGGTTATATTCAGTGCTATTCAACCAACAGGTACTATAACATTAGGTAACTATTTGGGTGCATTAAAAAACTGGATTAAGCTACAAGATGAATATAAATGTATATATGCTTTGGCAGATTTACACGCTATTACTGTAAGACAAGAGCCTGCTAAGTTTAGAGCGAATGTTTACGAGGCTTATGCTTTGCTTTTAGCCTGTGGTGTAGATTTGGAAAAAAGTTTGTTTTTCATTCAAAGCCATGTAAGTACTCACGCAGAGTTAGCTTGGTTGCTTAATTGCTATACCCAGTTTGGCGAACTTTCAAGAATGACACAGTTTAAGGATAAATCTGCAAAACATTCTGACAATATAAATGCTGGTTTGTTTACATATCCTGCACTTATGGCTGCTGATATTTTGCTTTATCAGGCGGATATGGTACCAGTAGGAGCTGACCAAAAACAACACCTTGAACTTACAAGAAATATTGCAGAGCGTTTTAACGGCGTATATGGTAATACCTTTAAGGTGCCAGACCCATATATACCAAAGGCTGGTGCAAGAGTTATGTCTTTACAAGAACCTACAAAGAAAATGAGCAAGTCAGACGAGAATGCTAATTCTTATGTAGCAGTGCTTGATAAGCCAGAGGTTATAATGAAAAAATTTAAACGAGCTATAACAGACAGTGAGGCTTGTGTGCGTTATGCAGACGGTAAGGACGGAATAAATAACCTAATGGGAATTTATTCATCTGTAACAGGTAAAACCTATGATGAAATTGAAAAAGAATTTGAGGGCAAGGGCTATGGCGACTTCAAAACAGCAGTTGGTGAAGCAGTTGTTGAAGAGTTAAGACCAATTCAAGAAAGATTTAACCAATACATAAAAGACAAGGCTTATCTAAAGGAATGTTATGAAAAATCAGCAGACATTGCACGCAAAATTTCTCAGCGTACAGTAGATAAGGCTATGAAAAAGATTGGTTTTGTTTTGAAATAATACATAGTTAATTTTGATATACTAAAGTTATTCGCTTATACAGAAGC
>JAXKHT010000126.1:0-9290 GCA_036549705.1 Acutalibacteraceae bacterium
ATTGTTAACAGCATTTTTCTTATCCACAATGGTAATTACTATTGCTATTAAATTTATGATTATAAAATATGTTATTAAAAATATGTAAAGCTCTTTTAGCAAAAAATCACCCTCCCGCAAAAGTTTATTATTCTATATTCAACCCAAATATCATATTTATTTTAATAAGACAAATAAAAGGAGCAAATATTATGGTTGTAAAAATAAAAGGAAATAAACTTTGGATTATAGTAAGCTGTATACTGCTTTTGGTTATTATTATAACTTCTGTTACAAACATAATATCGCCAAAACATATAACAATTAAAGATGTAACCAGTAATAAAAGTAACATCATTCAGCAAAATACAAAATTAAATTTTGAAAACATAAGAGGCGTATGGGTACCATATTTCTCTTTACAAACAGAAAAAGGTACTAAAAAAGAATTTGAAAATAATTTTGATAAAATCGTAAATACAGCTAAAAAAAATAAGATGAATACATTAGTAGTACATATAAGACCATTTGCAGATGCCGTATATAAATCAAGCATATTCCCTATTTCTCATATAATAACTGGTACACAGGGTGAAAAGATAGATTATGACCCACTTGAGTATATGGTAAATACAGCACATAAAAACGGATTAAAATTCCACGCTTGGATTAATCCTTATAGGATAAGTACAAAAGATACTCCATATAAATTAGCTGAAAACAGTATTGTAAATCAGTTAGAGGAAATTGATATACTTGAATATGACGGAGGAAAATATATAAATCCGTCAAGCAGTAAAGGGAGAAAATTAATAATAAATGGCGTTCAGGAAGTAGTTAAAAATTACGATATTGATGGAATACATTTTGACGATTATTTTTATCCTACTTCAAAAACAGAAATAGACAACGCATCTTATCAAGAATATATCAGTAGCCTAGACAAAGAATGTATTCCCCTAACACAATATGAATGGAGAAAAACAAATGTAAATATGCTAATAAGCAGTGTATATAGCATAATAAAACAAGAAAAGAAAGATGTGCTATTTGGTATATCACCACAGGGGAATATTGATAACTGTACAGAAATAGGTGCAGATATAGCCACTTGGTGTAATACAAACAGCTATGTTGATTATATTTGCCCACAATTATATGTAAACTTTGAACATTCCTCATCGCCATTTGACGCTATGCTTAAACAGTGGTTAGAGATTTGTAAAAATAGCAACATATCTTTCTCTGTTGGTTTGGCACTGTATAAAGCTAATAGCGATTATGATGACGGTACATGGAAAAACAGCGATAATATATTGGAGCAACAGGTTAAACTTTGCCAAGAAAATAATATAAATAATTTTATCTTTTATGACATAGACTATTTTACAAATAAAAATACAGTTAAAGAGGTTGAGAATTTAATGCCTGTGCTTTAATTAACACAATTATTAACCACTGGGTTTTATCCAGTGGTTAATAAAAATTATAATAATTCTCCTACGCATTTTTCTTTCTGTGCTTCTATTATTTTTACATTAAGAATTTTATTGCTTAAATCTATATCAGATTTAACAACAACTTGAGTATAATTCATTGTGTGACCTTCATATAAACCATTTTTCTGACGTTCAAAAAGCACGCTTTGAGTCATACCTACCTGTTGCAAAAGAAATTTTTCAGTAGTTTTATCGGTAAGTGCTATCATCTCTTTTGAACGGATATTTTTAATATTTTCTGGAACTTGATTTTTTGCCTTATCTGCCACTGTACCAGGTCTTCGTGAATAAGCAAAAACGTGTACCTTTGCAAAGGATATTTTTTCTGCAAACGCTAATGACTGGTTAAATTCCTCATCTGTTTCTCCTGGAAAACCTACCATTATATCTGTTGTAATTGCACAGTTATCAAATGCTTCTCTAAGATTATTAACAATTTCAAAATAATCTTCGGCAGTGTAGTGTCTGTTCATACGTTTAAGTGTAGAATTACAACCACTTTGTAAAGAAAGGTGGAATTGTGGGCATAATTTAGGTTGACTTGCCAATCTTTTTATAGTATCTTTATCCATTCTTTCGGGTTCTAGAGAACCTAATCTAACACGCTCTATACCATCTATAGAACAGGCAGTTTCTATTGCATCTGCAAGATTAAAATTATATTCCTGACCATATGCAGATAAATTAATACCAACAAGGACAACCTCTTGAAATCCTTGTTTGCTTAAAACAGTTAATTCATCTTTTAGTTGTTCAAGAGGCTTTGAACGAACTCTGCCACGAGCATATGGTATAATACAGTATGAGCAAAATCTATTACAACCATCTTGAATTTTAACAAAAGCACGAGTACGCTCTGAAAAATTGGAAATAGACATTTCTTCAAAAGGGTCTCCTGTATTATGCTGGGACACTGCATTAATTCTTACCCTGTTTATAAGATACTGTTGTATAGTAGGCAAAACTAAATTTCTAGATTTATTACCCAAAACAATATCAGCCTCAATAAAACGCTGGTCATCAGGGAACGCTTGTGGTAGGCAACCGGTTAGGACAAGTATACATTGTGGATTTTCTCGTCTTATTCTATGCATAAGTTTAATTGCTTTGCTATCACTTGCAGAAGTTACAGTACAAGAATTAATAATAACAATATCTGCACTTTTATGTGTAGGAACATACAGGAAACCATTATTAGACAACTTCTCATAAATAATTTGTGACTCGTATTGATTAACCTTACATCCTAATGTAAAAATATGAAAATTCATAATAAACCTCTCTAAAAAATACTGTGTATTATTGCCGAAAATGCAAGAACAATGTAACAAACATTGATTTATTTAAAATAAAGTGATAAAATAACTAGCAGAATTAACCTAGGAGGAAAATAAATGTACTCAACAACAATTTATATACCAGATATTACAACAGCAAAGAAATTTGTAGAAGTGGCTGAAAAATACCCTAACATTAATATGCTGATAAAAAGTGATAATCTCGAAATTGACCCACACTCAATTATGGGTGTGCTAAGTTTAGACTTAAATAAAAAGCTAACTCTTGAAACAAGCGACCAAGTTACAGGCGAATTTAAGAACGATCTTACTCCTTTTATGATTGACCCTGAGTTAGACTAAATTGCAATTCTCCAGCTCCCTTTTATAAGGGAGCTGTTACTTTATAACTGAATATATAATATCAATGTACACTGTTTTGCTATATACTAATATTTAATAAATTAAATATTAGTATAAGGTTATAAAGAAAAAAAGTCAATATTAAAAGCATTGCTTATTACTGGCAGTGCTTTAGATTGTACAAACAATCTAATTGTACCAAAAAACAGCAACTAACCAGTATCTTATTGGTTAGTTGCTGTTTTCAAAAAGATTAAAGTGTATCGTCCATTAACTCGTGGTAATATTTAGAATAATCTGTTCTGTTTTCTTTTATAAACTTAATAGCTGATGATGGATGAGCGTTAAGAATTCCTGTTAGCAAATATGGAATATCATATCCCCAAACATTGCCTTCCTCTTTAAGCTGTAGAATATGCTTTGCAACAAAATCCATAACAGGTGTAAGATTGTATTTTGGATTTCTTAGGAAACCAAGCAATGACTCTGTAAAACAGTTACCAGCACCTCTACCCATACCGCTTATTGTAGAATCTAAAAATTTAACATCGTGTCTTAATGCTGTAATAGTATTGGCAAAAGCTAATTGCTGGTTGTTATGAGCGTGAATACCAACTTTCTTGTTATATTTTTCAGCAATTTCTACATATTGGTCTGAAAGCTTAGCAATTTGCTCTGGATAATAAGAACCAAAGCTGTCTACAAGATAAATTGTATCAACACTTGAATTAGCAATCTCGTTTAATCCGTTAAACAAATCTTCACTGTTTACCTTTGAAACAGCCCTAATATTACAAGAAACTTCGTAACCTTTTCTCTTAGCGTCCTCGATAATTTCTATAGCAGCAGGTATTGCATTAATATATGTAGCTACTCTAATTAAATCAATAGGACTTTCACTTTTTTGTATAATGTCACGCTTATAATCTGTTCTGCCAACATCTGCCATAACAGAGATTTTTAAGTTTGTGTCATTGTCGCCAACAATATCTCTAATATCGTCATCTTTACAAAACTTCCACTTACCAAAGTCAGACTCATTAAAAATATCTGTTGAAGCCTTGTAACCAAACTCCATATAGTCAACACCAGCTTTTACGCAGGTTTTGTATAAATCCTTAACAAATTCATCTGTAAAGAAAAAGTTGTTTACTAAACCACCATCTCTTAGAGTACAATCCAAAACTTTAAGATTTGGACTGTAAGTAATTAGGTTTGCGTCTTTTATCATTGCCATTTTTATTTCCCCCTGTAACTATGACACTTTAACAATTAAAACTTCTACGCTTTCAATTACTAAAGTTATTAACTAAGATAAGTATAATAGAAACGCTTGTAAATGTCAAGTGTTTTTTTAGCATTTTCAAAATAATATAGAAAAACGGGCGAAAATTTCGCCCGTTTAATACCAAATTATTCAGCCTGTGTAGCAACCTCTGAAGCTGGCTCTGTTATGAACATATCGCATGGATATTTCTCAATAGCAGCAGTGTTCTTCTCGCACTGGTACTTCTCAGCAGCAGCAGCCACGTCATCTTGGAATTCCTCTGATTTCATATTAACTAATACTGAATACTGTGTAGTTGCGTCATCAGATAACTTCTTTGATTCTTCAGTAATGTTTCCTCTGTATATTAGATAGATTGTAGGTGTGTCACCATCTTCACCAACAACAATATACTTTGACTGTCCGTCCTTTAGATTTTCCAAAGTTTTCTGAATATCTTCACCTAAACCAGCATTTTCAAGAATATTTGTTGCTGAAATAGTTGGATCAGTTTCAACCTTGTAGTCCTTCATATAAACTGCTACTTCATCTTTATATGATGTACCCTTATTAATTGCTTTAGCATACTTATCAAAGTCAGTTTTATATTTAGCAATTTTATCAGCACTCATTTTTGTGTTTGTAGTCTTTTGATTTTCATCTGTATCAGATGTATATAATGGAACTGAGAAATAACTGTAATTTACATAGTTTTCCTCATAATACTTCTTTAGATCTTCAAAAGGTACTTCTTTTTCGCCACCCTTTTGGTAAAGATTTTTGAAGATTACCTCCATTTTGGCTGCATTTTCATAACCAGCACTTACAAAAGACTCTTCGCTTACACCGTAAGAGTTCATTCCTGCTCTCATATAAGACCAATACATATCTGCATTAGATTTATAGCTTGAAATTTCATCTGCAGTTAGAGAAAGTCCCATATCCTCAAAAGTTTTGTTTATATATAAATAATTTTTACAAGCATCATCAACAGTTTTTTCAATGTATGCTCTTGCTGTCATTTCCTCGCCATCATCAGTTTTTAATTTTTGGTCTAGGAAATCACCTTTGCCATTTTCTACCTTTTCAGATGCAGAATAAAAAGCATTGTAATTATAGTAGATATACTCACCAATAGACATAGTAGATGTATCATCCTTATATGACCATGAAAGATCCTGTGGGTAACTGCCAAATACTGTAGCTTGAACACAACCACCCATTGTAGAACTAATCATTACTGCACCTAGTGCAACGGCAATAGACTTTTTAAATTTTATCATTAATTATTCATCCCTTTCAGAGTAGTAACCTAAACTATTATACATTGTTTGGTCTTTTTTGTCTATGTAATTTTGATTAATTTCGACAATTTACTAAAAATTAATAGCTAAATTTGTAAGAATAAACAGGGATAATTGCCCAAAGGTTATAATTTTGAGAGATAAATTAACATTTTACCACTAATACTAAAACTGTTTAGCGTACTTTGCATTATGTACTCTTTCCTATTTTCAAACAACATTAGCCATTAAATTATAAATAGTGTTTATTATCATAGATAAAAAAACAAGTACAACCAGCCTGTAAAAGTGATAATACATTTACAGGCTGGTTTTTAATAATTATCTAAATTTATAAGAGTAATGCTTATATTATTTTGTTCTACCAATATCCTTACGATAATGAGCATTCTCAAAATGAATCTTACCAACAGCAGTGTATGCTTTATCTAAAGCCTGTTCTAAATTAGGAGCAGAAGCAGTTACGCCCAAAACTCTACCGCCATTTGTATAGAATTTACCATCTTTATATATTGTGCCTGCATGGTATACTGTTGCACCGTCTATATTGCCTTTATCGTTAAGACCAGTAATTTCAATACCCTTTTTATAAGCCTCTGGATAACCACCACTTGCCATAACAACACAAGCTGTAGCCTCGTTAGACCATTCTATATCAATTTCGTCTAGTTTCTCATCAATTACAGCGTTAACAATATCAACCAAATCTGTCTTTAATCTTGGTAGCACAACCTGTGTTTCAGGGTCGCCAAAACGAGCATTATACTCAATTACCTTTGGCCCCTTTGGTGTAAGCATTAAACCAAAATACAAGCAACCCTTGAAAGGTCTGCCCTCTGCAACCATTGCCTTTACAGTTGGCTCGAAAATTGTTTTTTGACAAATCTCTGCCATTTCATCTGTGTAATATGGATTAGGGCTTATTGTTCCCATACCACCAGTATTTAAGCCTTGGTCATTGTCGTATGCTCTTTTATGGTCTTTTGAAGATACCATAGGCTTTACAGTTTTTCCGTCTGTAAATGAAAGAACAGAAACCTCTGGGCCTGTTAGGAATTCCTCGATAACAACTTTGTTACCTGACTCTCCAAATTTTTTATCTTCCATTATTGACTTAACTGCTGATTGAGCCTCGTCAAAATCAGTAGCAATAATAACACCTTTTCCCAATGCAAGACCGTCTGCCTTTACTACAACAGGAAATTCGTTACGATTCTTAATATACTCAATAGCATTTGTTGCGTTATCGAATGTTTCGTACTCTGCTGTTGGGATATTATATTTTTTCATTAAATCCTTAGAAAAAACCTTACTAGCTTCTATAACAGCTGCCTTTGCATTAGGGCCAAAGGCTCTTATACCAGCTTCTTCAAAAGCATCTACCATACCAGCTGCAAGAGGGTCATCTGGTGCTACAAAAGCTAGGTCTATGTTATTCTCTTTTGCAAAAGCAACCATTTTCTCTTTATCCATTACAGGAATATCTACACAAATGCTATCACAAGATATACCACCATTACCTGGTGCAGTATATAGCTTTGTAACCTTTGGGCTTTCCAAAAGTTTTTTTACCAGTGCATGCTCTCGTCCACCAGAGCCTATCATCAATATATTCATAGTTTAACTTCCTTTTGTATATTAGTGGTGGAATAATCTAATACCTGTAAAGCACATAGCCATATTATATTTATTACAGGTGTCGATAACATGGTCATCTCTAATAGAGCCACCAGGCTGTGCAATAAATTCTACGCCAGATTTTTTAGCTCTTTCTATGTTATCACCAAATGGGAAGAATGCATCACTACCAAGTGCAACACCACTTAAATTCTTCAACCATTCTTTCTTTTCTTCTCTTGTTAATGGCTCTGGTTTAACCTTGAAGAATTGCTCCCAAGTACCATCTGCCAATACATCTTCATAATCATCAGAAATGTACACATCAATAGTGTTATCTCTGTCTGGTCTGCGAATATTATCAACAAACTGAAGATTAAGTACCTTTGGATGCTGACGCAAGAACCATATATCTGCTTTATTACCTGCAAGACGAGTACAGTGGATTCTAGACTGCTGACCTGCACCTACGCCTATAGCCTGTCCGTCCTTAGCGTAGCAAACAGAGTTAGACTGTGTATATTTTAGAGTGATAAGAGCAAGTTTTAAGTCACGCTTAGCTTCCTCTGTAAATGAGTTATTCTCTGTTACAAAGTTAGTAAGCATTTCATCATCAATTTTTAGTTCATTTCTGCCCTGCTCAAAAGTAATTCCGTATACATCTTTGTTTTCTATTGGGTCTGGTGTAAAACTTTCATCTATTTGAACAATGTTATATGTTCCTTTTCTTTTTGACTTTAGAACCTCTAAAGCTTCATCTGTATAGCCAGGTGCAATAATACCGTCTGATACTTCACGCTGAATTAAAATAGCTGTTTGAACATCACAAATATCTGATAAAGCTATCCAGTCACCATAAGATGACATTCTGTCTGCACCACGAGCTTTTGCGTATGCACTTGCAAGTGGAGTAAGCTCTAAATCATCAACAAAATAGATTTTCTTTAATGTATCAGAAAGCTCTGTAGCAACTGCTGCACCTGCTGGACTAACATGCTTAAATGAAGCTGCTGCTGGAAGACCTGTAGCTGTCTTTAACTCCTTTACCAACTGCCAACTATTGAAAGCGTCTAGAAAATTAATATAACCAGGCTTACCGTTTAATACGGTAATTGGCAATTCCTGACCATTTTTCATAAATATTTTAGATGGCTTTTGATTAGGGTTACAGCCATACTTTAGTTCTAGCTCGTTCATTGTGTTTCCTCCTTAATATTAAGGCAATACCACGCAAATACTGTGTAAGTATTGCCTTAATTAAATCTTATGTTGATTACTTATTCTTATTAATAATTCTGCTGTCAACAGCCTTTGTTTCAAGGTTGATATAACGAACAAATAGAGAAACCTTATTTTCCTCGTTTAATGCTGTCCATAGCTTGTTAGCAAAAGTATCTATATCATCGTTACCAATTTCAACTAGCTTTGGCTCACCCTCAAAACTTGGTAATGGGTTTTCATTGCACTTATATGTATGAATAAATCTACCCTGACCATTGATAGGGTTTGAATATGAGAATGTATATCTTTGGCAAGATGATGGGTCACCATTAGCACTTTTTAGAATTGACATAGCAAAATTAAAATCATTATCCCCATTCTTTACTATACCAGAAATTCTAGGTGTATAGTTAGGTGCATCTGGCTCAAACTCTCTTGTTCTTAGTGACTGCTCAAAAGTCATTTGCTGATTCATCAAATTGTAAATAGTATCTGTTTGGTCACCATTTGTAACGATTGTTTTGTTGCCAAGAACACGAACAGGTGCATAAATAATAAGTGATGGATCCTCTAGCTTTGACTCATCAAAAGCTTGAGTTCTTATGCCCTCGCCCTCTTCTACAAATATTCTATTACGACTGTTTTCACTTCTTCCCATAATAAAGTAAGCAATTACAGCATTTTTTCCGTCTGCACTTTTTCCTATTAATATACCTCTACCAGGATATGGATTAGAGGTAAGCTCTTTTTCTATTGATAGTAG
>JAXKHT010000127.1:0-1622 GCA_036549705.1 Acutalibacteraceae bacterium
ATATATGAGAGGAAGGTTGCTGTTCTTAACTGGGGAGGTCTTGCAAGGCAATGAAGGACAGATAGATTGACACTCGTTGAACCTGTGCAGTGATGTACAGCTAAATTGCAAGAAGTCAGCAGAGGTCATAGTAGTGAAAAAATTTTTTTTCGCAAAGGACCGAACAATAATAGTCTTGAAAACGAAAGGACGGTGGAGCAATGCAAAGACCACAGAAAACAGCAAAGGCTGGCTACCCTTGCGAGGGTATGTTGGAAACAGAGAGTAACAAGGGAGCGTGTAGTGTTGCTCGGCTTGAAACGGAAAGACAAGACGGTGCAGAAAATTTACTTGAAGCTATCCTTGATAGAAATAATTTGAATAAGGCATATCTGAAAGTAAAGAAGAATGGAGGCTCGGCAGGAATAGATGGTATGACAATAGAAGAAATGTTGCCATATCTAAAAGAACATCGAGAAGAATTGCTTAAAGCAATAAGGAATGGGAAGTATAAGCCAAAGCCAGTAAAGCGAGTAGAAATTCCAAAACCAGACGGAGGAAAGAGAAACCTTGGAGTACCAACGGTAATAGACCGAATGATACAGCAAGCAATAGTTCAAGTATTGCAACCAATATACGAACCACTATTCTCTGACAATAGCTATGGCTTCAGAGCAAACCGAAGTGCACATCAAGCAATAAATAAAGCGTTGGAATATTACGATAAGGGTTATACACAGGTAGTGGACATAGACCTTGCAAAGTATTTTGACACCGTAAATCACGATATTTTAATAGATATGTTAAGAGAACAGGTAAAGGACGAAAGAGTAATATCATTAATTCGCAAATATTTAAAAAGTGGAGTAATGATAAATGGCTTAATAAGTCCGACCACAGAGGGAACACCGCAGGGTGGAAATCTGTCATCGTTACTTAGTAACATATATCTTACAGCATTTGATAAAATGCTAGAAAGCAGAGGTCATAAGTTTGTAAGGTATGCAGACGATTGTAACATATATGTCAAAAGCCGAAGAGCAGCCAAGAGAGTAATGACAAACTGTGTAAAATTTCTTGAGGGGAAGCTGAAATTAAAAGTTAATCAGCAGAAAAGCAAGGTAGGAACTCCATTGAGACTAAAATTTCTTGGTTTTTCACTTTACAAAACAGGAAATAAAGCAGGAATACGCCCACACGGTAAAAGTATTAAAAGGTTTAAGGATAAAATCCGGGAGCTGACAAGCCGAAAACAGGCAAGGTCTGTTGAGCTCATACTTAAAAGAGTAAAGAAATATACAACAGGCTGGCTTGGATATTATTCTATTGCAGATATGGAAAGCAAAATTAAAAGCCTTAACGAATGGTTAAGGCGAAGAATAAGGCAGATATATTGGAAGCAATGGAAGAAAGTAAGTGCTAGGTTTAACAATTTAAAGAAACTTGGCATAGATAAATACAAGGCTTGGAAATGGGCAAATAGTAGAAAAGGCTATTGGAGAATATCCAGTAGCCATATCTTTCATAGGTCATTAACAAACGAATACCTTGTATTGATGGGATATGACGATATATTCCAAAGATACAAGGTACTACACTCAAGTTATTGAACCGCCGTGTACGGAACCGTACGCACGGTGGTG
>JAXKHT010000128.1:0-28297 GCA_036549705.1 Acutalibacteraceae bacterium
TATATAATTAGCCTCCTCAATAGTAAGGCATTCTAAGTTCATTAATTTTTCAAACTTTTCGTTATCTCTAAGCAATTTTTCTGTGTCTGCAAAATGAGATTTAATGTCTTTTACAATTATACTTAAAGATTCTTTATTGTTAAATTCGTTAACGTCAATGGTAACTGCTAAATCTAAAATATCACCTATAACATATGGAAACTGCTGTGGTGTTGTAAAAAACAGCATAGCATTAATAGTTGTATCATCTCTGGACAGAGTTAGTCGCAGATGATTGCCCCCGCCAACTGGGGTTATATACTTTAGCTCCATATTATATAAACCTATTACAGGTGTTGGATTACCTGAACCGTAAGGTTCTAATATTGACAGTTGTTTAGCCAATGTTATGTCCAAAAACTTAGGATTTAGTTTGCAATCTATTTTTAATACAGGTAGTGGCATTTCCCCTAGCTTTTTTGCGTAATCATTTAATCTGATTAAAAACTCCTCTATATCTGTTGTTTTCATACTTAGACCAACAGCCATTGGGTGTCCGCCAAAATGTGAAAGTAAATCTTTGCAAGAGGTTATACCTTCTATTAAGGAAAAACCCTCTATACTTCTTCCACTGCCTTTTGCTGTTTCACCATCTATAGTGATAATTATAACAGGCTTACCGTAAATGTCCTTAACCCTAGAGGCTACAATACCAATAACCCCTTGGTGCCAGCCTTTTCCACTTATCACCATAACTCTGTTATATTTTAGGTGCGGATTACTTTCTATATATTCTAAGACCTCTTCTAAAATTTCTTTTTCTATTGATTGTCTGCTTTTGTTATCCTCTGACAATTCGTCAGCTATTTCTCTTGAAATTTCTTTATCATCAGTTAATAAAAGCTCTACAGACTTTTCGGACAGTGCCAATCTACCACAGGCATTAATTCTAGGAATTAATGTAAAAGACAGCTTTCCGGCTGTAAGTTTACTGTTGCCTTTTATTCCTGCACTTTCTAACAAAGCAGTAATACCAGTGCGGTACATAGCTTTTATCTGTTTTAGACCATTTTTAACTAATATTCTATTTTCACCAGTTAGAGAAACTATATCTCCAATAGTACCTAAAGATGCAATGTCTGAATATTTTTCCAAAAGATTTTGCATATCCAAATGCTCGTCTTCTAGTGCCATAATCAGCTTAAACACTACACCAACACCTGACAGGAGTTTGAAGTCTGACGGGCAATCTGGTCTATGTGGATTTACTATTGCAACAGCATTAGGCAAAATTTGTGGTGGAGTATGGTGGTCTGTAACAACTGTATCTATACCAAGAGAGTTTGCGTATTCGATTTGTTCAACTGCTGATACACCGTTATCTACTGTAATAATAAGCTTTGTTTCTGTTTTTGCAATTTTATCAACAGCATCGTTATTCATTCCGTATCCCTCTGATTCTCTGCTAGGGATATAATAAATAACATCTGCCCCTATTGAACTTAGGTAATCATAAAGCAATGCTGTAGATGTTACACCGTCTGCGTCATAGTCGCCATATATACAAATACGCTGATTATTTTCTATAGCATAAGTAATACGCTGTGTTGCTTTGTCCATATCTATCAGCAAGAAAGGGTCATCAAGCTCCTCCTCTTCATAAAGGAAGCTGTTAATTTTTTCGTATGTGTCAATACCTCTTATACTTAACAGCATAGCCACAATAGATGGTACACCAAATTGCGACATTATCTCTTTAACCTTTTCTTTATCTATTTTTTCAGGTTTCCAATGCTTCATAAAATTACCTACTATAATTATTAATTAGAATAAAAAACTTTATTCTTAAATTTTATTTATTCAGTAACATTTCCTCTGCGTGTTTAAGAGTTAGTTCTGTTATAGACACACCACCAATAATTCTTGCAACCTCGTGTTTACGCTGTTCAAAATCAAGAGGTTGTACTTGAGTAAATGTTCTGTTATTGTCAACTGTTTTCTTTATTAGAAAATGCTGGTCAGCCAATGCTGCAATTTGTGCCTGATGGGTTATACAAATTACCTGACGGTTGTCTGAAAGCATTTTTAGTTTATAGCCAACCTTTTGAGAGGCACTTCCGCTTATACCTGTGTCTACCTCGTCAAAAATCATTGTTTCTACAATATTGTTAGAAGCAATTACATTTGTAATTGCAAGCATCATTCTGGAAAGCTCTCCGCCTGATGCTATTTTAGAAACTGGCTTTGGTTCTTCACCTGGGTTAGCTGAAATTAAAAATTCTAATTTATCGCATCCATTTTCATTTAACGGACAGCGTTCTATATTAACTTTCAAATTAACATTTGGCATATCAAGATAGGTCATTTCCTCTTTTACCTTAGCCATAAAGCCTTGAGAAATCTCTTTTCTTGTATTTGAAAGCTGTAAGGCTAAATTTTTTGTAATTTGAAAATATTTATCGTACTCTTTTTGTAAATTTTCCAGATTAAATTCGTAGTTTTCCAACTGTTCAAGCTGTTCTTTTGCGTTATTACAAAACTCTAATATTTCTGCTGTGGTATTACCATATTTTTTTGACAGCTTGTACAGTAAGTCTAAACGCTCCTCAATTTCTTCTAATCTGTAAGGGTCAGTATCTACTGTATCCAGCAGAGTGGAAATTTCTTGGGAGCAATCCTGCAAATCGTAGTAAGCGTTCATAATTCTTTGACTTATACTTTCAGCCTGTGGAAAATACTCTGTTATATCGTTAAGTGTTCCACCACATTCTCTAAGGGTTGACAAGCAACCTGAATAGTCATTTTCCCCTGAAAGCATAGCCTCTACTGCTCCAAGATTTTTAATTATATCCTGTGCATTAACAGCCTTATTGCGTTCCTCTATTAGCTGTTCATATTCCCCCTCTTTTGGGTTAACTTCTTCTATTTCGTTTATTTGGTATTTTAATAAATCTATTTGTCTTTCTCTTTGGGAATCGTCAGATTGTGCAGAGTTTAGCTTTCTTTTACAGGCTTTAAGAATAGCAAGATTTTCTCTGTAATCCTTTTTTATATCGTCCAGATTTCCCATACTGTCGATATATGTAATATGCTTATCAGGCGACATAAGATTATAGCTTTCGTGCTGTCCGTGAATATTAACAAGATGAGCTGTTATTTCTCTTAATATTGCAAGTGTTGCAGGTCTGCCATTAATTCTACAGGTGCTTTTTCCATTAGGGGTAAATTTACGCTGTAGGATAAGCTCGTCATCGTCATCACTTTCAAAACCATTTTCCTCTAAAAGATTATAAACCTCTTTATTTCCTATAGAAAAACTACCACTTACAAAGGCATAATCTGCACCAGAGCGAATCATATCTTTTGAAATTCTGCCACCAAGCAAAGCATTAATGGAGCCTATGATAATAGACTTACCGGCACCAGTTTCACCAGTAAGTACATTAAAACCTTTTTCAAAATCTATTGTAGTTTTTTCTATTACTGCAATGTTTTCTATGTGTAACGAATTAAGCATAAAATCTCACCTTTTAAGGATTGTAATATATTACATATTTCTTTTTAATTCCGAAGCTAATGTTGCGGCTTTAGCCCCTGTAGATGTAACTATAAAAATAGTGTCATCGCCTGCAATACTGCCAAGCATACCGTCCCATTCAATTAAATCCAAAGCTGCACATACACCCTGTGCCATACCGCTGGTTGTTTTTACTACTATCATATTTTGGGCAAAGTCTACACTTATAACAGCTGTTTTGAAAAGGGTGTTAAATGTAGACATTGAATCTATTCCTGTTTTATTACCTGTTATATATTTATATTTGCCATTACCTACGGGAGTTTTTACCAGCTTTAGCTCCTTTATATCTCTGGATATAGTAGCCTGTGTAACAGCAAAATTTCTTTCCTTTAGCTTTTCCTGTAGCTCTTCCTGTGTATCAACATCATATTCCTGTATTATCTCCAGCAAAGCAGATTGTCTGCGAGATTTCATATTATCACCTCACTATACACCACGTTCATTAAGCTTTTCGTGCAGAACTGTATAGAAATTCTTTTTTTCCATAGAAAGTAATGTAAAGGATTTTGTATACCTTTCTATTGTCACCTTTGTATTTTCCTGTAATGGCAAATAATGCTGACCGTCCACTGTTAAAAAAGCCTCGCTGTCTGGATTATTTCCTGAATGTGCCTGTACCTTTAGGACATCGTCTGGTCTAAAAATTACAGAACGTGAAAATAGACTGTGGGGGCAAATTGGGGTAAGCAGTATACACTCCATATCAGGAGAAATTACAGGCCCACCAGCTGACAATGAATATGCAGTAGAGCCTGTTGGTGTTGAAAAAATTAGTCCGTCTGCCCTGTAATTACAGGTTTGTTTTCCGTTTACAGATACAGACAGGTCTAACATTCTTGACATTGAACCACGAGAAATTACAGCATCGTTAATAGCATATAGCATTGTAGCAGTGTTTTCATTTTCTACTGTAATTTTTAACAGCATACGCTGTTCACTTGTATAATCGTTGGTTAAAAGATGAGACAGCTTGTGGATTTCTGTTGGCTCTAGCGTTGCAACAAAACCAACTCTGCCAAAGTTTATACCAAGCAAAGGTTTATCAAATTCTGCTGCGTGGCGTGCCATATGTATTATTGTACCGTCACCACCTATAGTAATAATTACATCACTATTCTTAACAAGTTCACGGTGGTTATTAAAATACATTACCTTGTTAGAAACATATAAATTTTGCTCTCTTTTAAGCAATGCGGGGGTTATGTTAAGACTTAATAATTCATCTATAACCTTTGGCAAAAAGCTGACTGCCTCTTGCTTAGAAATATTTGTTATTACAGCCACTATCATTATAATCAGTCCTTTTTATCTAAGACTAAGTGTGAATTTTTTACCAGCTCTTCTGCTGTAATATTTAGCTGAAGAGTACTTTGTTCTGATTTTCTTAAATAAATTAGATACTCAATATTTCCCTCTGGCCCTTTTATTGGTGAATAATCTAAGCCCAATACATCAAATCCGTTATTTAACGCAAAGTCAATTATAGTTTCAACAACATTTTGATGTACCTTTGGGTCACGAACAACGCCTTTTTTGCCTACATTTTCTCTGCCTGCCTCGAATTGTGGTTTAATAAGGCAAACAGCTGTGGCGTTATCTGCCATAAGCTGACGAGCTGGTGGTAATACCAGCTTTAGGGAGATAAATGAAACATCAACAGAGAAAAAATCAATTTTATCAGGCACCTGTTCCTCTGTTATATATCTTACATTTGTACGCTCCAAATTAATAACCTGTGGGTTATTTCTTAGCTTCCAGTCAAGCTGACCATAGCCAACGTCTACGGAATATACCTTTTCTGCACCGTTTTGTAGCATACAATCTGTAAAACCACCTGTGGAGGCACCAATATCCATAGTTATTTTGCCTTTTAGGTCTATTGGAAAAGACTGCATTGCTTTTTCCAGCTTATAGCCACCTCTGCTAACATATTTAGGGGTAGCACCACGCACCTCTAACTTGGCATTAACAGGATATGAAACACCAGGCTTGTCTGCTTTTTGGTTATCAATGTATACTACCCCTGCCATAATTATTGCTTTTGCCTTTTCCCTGCTGGGTACATATCCGGCTTCGTATACAAGCAAGTCGAGTCTTTTTTTCTCAACCTTTTCAGCCATTTCAATTACCCCCTTGATTTTATAATTTCTTCAATTCCCTCTGAATCTAGCTTTAGCTGTTTTAACAGGGAATCTACTTTTGCGTGTTTTACATAAATATCATCTATAGCTGTAAGAGTATAACTGCCCTTATAATCAGCCACTGTTAATTCTTTTAAGAAATGCTCACCAACACCACCAACAGCCATTCCTTCTTCAAAGAAGTATACATTTTTATACTGTAACGCCTCTAAAACAGCCTGTTTTGGTAATGGTTTGATTTTATTAAGCTTCAATATTGTTGTAGCTATGCCCTGATTTTTTAGATTTTCGTAGGCTGTAAAAGCTGATGCAAAGGTTTTTCCATAGGTTACAATAAGATTTTCTGATTTAGTATCGCCATAGATGTTGTAAGGTTCTTTATTGCAAATAAAATCCTCTGGCTTGTAAGGCTGTGTACCTCTAGGATAGCGTATAGCTACAGCACCCTTATTAAGTTCTACTGCTTGCTCCATCATAATTTCAAGCTCTTCAAAATATGTAGGAGCATAAACAGTTAAATTAGGTATTGGATTAAGTAGGGCAACATCAAAAACACCTTGATGAGTTTCTCCGTCCTCTCCCACTAAACCTGCCCTATCTATACAGAAAACAACCTTTAAGTTTTGCATTGCAACATCGTGAATAATTTGGTCTACACCACGCTGTAAAAATGTTGAGTATACTGCAAAAAATGGAATTATGCCTTGTGTAGCTAAACCACCTGCAAATGTTACAGCATGTTCCTCTGCAATGCCTGTATCAAAAAAGCGTTCTTTATACTGTGTAGAAAACCTTGATAATCCTGTGCCTGAAGCCATTGCAGCTGTAATGGCACAGATTTTTTTATTATCCTTTGCCATATCGCACAGCTTATTTCCAAAAACATATGAAAAATCTATACTTCCAGACTTAGGCTCTCCTGTTTCAACATCAAATGCAGAAATTCCGTGATATACATTAGGCTCATTCTCTGCTCTTGCATAGCCTTTTCCTTTTGTGGTAACTATATGAACAAGAACAGGCCCTTTTATCTTTTTTGCACCATTAAAAACCTCTATAAGTCCAACAATGTCGTGACCATCTATAGGGCCATAATAGGTAAAGCCCATATCCTCAAAAATTGTTGTCTGGTACAATAGTTGTCTTGCCTTGGTTTTTGTTTTTCTTATAAAATTAGAACCTGCATTGCCTAAAACAGGTATTTTTCTAAGACCTCTTTCTACCCTTGCTTTTGCTTGTAGATAACCTGGTTTAAAGCGAACCCTTTTAAGGTATTTTGCCATTGAACCAACATTTTTTGATATTGACATTTCGTTGTCATTTAGGACAACGATAAAATTCTTTTTATATCTGCCTGCATTATTAAGACCTTCATACGCCATACCACCAGTTAAAGCACCGTCACCTATTACTGCAACTGTGCTACCGTCATTGCCAAGAATATTTTTAGCTCTGGCAATGCCATAGGCTGCTGAGATTGAGGTACTACTGTGACCTGCGTTAAAGGCATCGTAGGAACTTTCTTCTCTTTTTGGAAAGCCAGAAAGTCCTCCCTCTGTTCTGATTGTATCAAACTGCTTTGCTCTGCCTGTTAAAAGTTTATGGGTATAACACTGGTGACCTACGTCCCAAACTATTGAATCATTTGGGCTATTAAAAACCTTTTCAAGAGCAACAGTAAGCTCTACTGTACCTAAATTAGATGCAAGATGACCACCGTTTTTAGATACAACAGATATTAATTTTTCTCTTATTTCTTCACACAATTCCTTTAGCTGAGTAGGAGTAAAATCCTTTATATCAGCAGGGGTATTAATGTGTTCTAAATATGGTCTATCCATAAATACCATCCCTAGAATTTATATATAATTAATTTTCTCTTTTAGCTAATGATAATGCTAATGATTTTAAGGTTGTGGAATCACCTTTAAAGCTATCCAAACTACTTATTGCTTTTTCTGTAAGCTGGTCTACAAGTTTTCTACATTCTTCTAATCCTAATAAAGAAACATAGGTTGATTTGTCATTATCCTTGTCGCTACCAACAGGCTTACCAAGTTTAGTTTGGTCTGCCGTTACATCTAATATATCGTCCTGAATTTGGAAAGCCAACCCCAAACTTTCACCAAAGGTTTTTGCACTTTCTATTTCCTGGTTACTTGCACCTGCAATTATACAGCCCATTTCACAGGCACTTTTTATAATTGCACCTGTCTTTTTTCTGTCCATTTCTTTTATTATATCAATACTGGCTTTTTTGCCCTCGTTTTCAATATCTATAACCTGACCACCAACCATACCATTGGCACCACAGTATTTTGACAGATTGTTTACAGCCTGTAATACTTTGTAGGCGTTGACAGGCGTTATATTTGATGTAGCTGTTTGGAAAGCCAGTGATTGTAAAGCATCACCAGCAAGCAGGGCTATATCTTCACCGTAAACTTTATGATTTGACGGTCTACCTCGTCTAAAATCATCATTATCCATACAAGGCAAATCGTCGTGAATAAGTGAATATGTGTGTATCATCTCTACAGCACAAGCCAGTGGCATTGCTTCATCAATATTACCGCCACACAAAACACAAAACTCCAAAACTAGCAGTGGTCTTATTCTTTTTCCACCAGCAGTAAGGCTATATTCCATTGATTGAATTAAATTTTTCTCTAAACAATTTTCTGACGGCAAATATTTTACAAGTGCTTCTTCTATTTTTTGAATAAGCTCCATTATTCTTCCTCCAAAATATCTTCTTGAGTAAGCTCAACTACCTTTTGTTGTGCGTTATTAAGAGTTTTGTAACAGTAAGCAGATAGTGCTGTGCCTTCTTCAAACAGCTTTAGGGATTCCTCTAATGGTAGGTTACCCTTTTCAAGCTGAGCGATAATCTCCTCTAATCTATTTTGTGCCTGTTCATAGGTTTTTTTCTTGGGCATTTATTTTCATTCCTTTATTATTAACAGTACAGCTTAGAACACCGTCATTCAAAATAACCTCTATACTGTCATCTATATTAACATCATTTATTGAATTTATTACCTTATTATTATCTGTAGCAAGACAGTAACCTCTTGACAATATATTTAGAGGACTTAAAGTGTTTAATCTTGCTACGTCTGATTGCAATTTTTGTTGATTTATTTCTATAATTCTTTTAATTGCGTAATTTAATCTATTTTGTTGTGTTATTAAGTTTGATTTTAATTTTGGTATTTGATAATTTTCTGACATTGAAAACAGTCTGTCAGAAAGATTATCTGTTTTTTGTTGCTGTGTTGTAATTTGATATTTAATTGCATTTATCAACCTATTGTTAGATGAAACAAGTCTGCTGTATAAATGGGTAATATCCGGCACTGCAAGTTCAGCGGCAGCTGACGGAGTTGGTGCCTGTTTATCTGCAACAAAATCGCATATTGTAACATCTGTAGCGTGACCAACAGCTGAAATTATGGGGATATTTGAATTATATATTTCGTATGCTAACTTTTCATCATTAAATGCCCATAAATCCTCTAACGAGCCACCACCACGACCAATAATAATAACATCTACATTATTTTTATTATTAAAATATTGCAGACCAGATATAAGCTGTGGTACTGCATTTTCTCCCTGTACAGAAGCAGGATACAATATCATTTGAGCAAGTGGATACCTGCGTTTTAGAACTGTTTCTATATCTAACCTAACTGCACCTGTTGCAGAGGTTATAACACCTATACATTGTGGATATTGAGGTATAGGCTTTTTATGGGATATATCAAATAAACCCTGCTTTTCAAGGCGTTCCTTTAATTGTTGAAAGGCTATTGTTAAGTCGCCTATACCGTCTGGTTGCATTTGCTCTGCATAAAGCTGAAACTGACCTGTTGCTTCATATAAGGTAGCTTTGCCTATAATTATTACGCTCATTCCCTCTTTAGGAGTAAATTTAAGACGTGAAGCGTTACCGGCAAACATAACACAGCGTACTACTGACTTTTCGTCTTTAAGAGAAAAATATATATGACCTGACCTGTAGTGATTGGTAAGGTTTGAAATTTCACCACGAACAAAAACCTGCGACAATATATTGTTACCGTCAAGCAAGGATTTTGTGTAGAAATTAAGCTGTGATACTGTTAATATTGAGCTTTTATTCATATTATTAGTTCTTCCTTATTCTTTATAGCTGTAAGCACTGCTATTCCTGCTGAGTTATCAGTTGAAAATTCCGGTTGAGCAAAAAAAGCATTAAGCCTTTTGGTAAGATTTGTACGAATAATGCTGTTGGACATTACTCCACCTGAAAATAAAACAGGCATTTTCCCGTAATCTTTAAATATATTTATAGTCATAAAATATAATGTTTCTTCTATATATTTTAACACTGTAGCAGATATTTCTTCCTTTGAAACACCGCATTTAAACATTTTTTCAGCAATATTTTGTACACCAGACAGGCAACAATCGCAATTTTTTATTGTTGGCTTTACCTTTATTTTGTCTGTATACTTCAAAGCGTATTCTTCCAGTTTTTTCCCACAAGGAAATTGAAAACCAAGCATTAAGCCTACTCTGTCCACAAGCTGACCTGCATTAAGGTCCAAGGTTTTTCCTACTAGCTGTGCATTTACTATATTTTCTGTATGTGGGGTAACAATTAACGCCTCTGTAGTACCCCCTGAAATGTGAAAGGCTAAATGCTTTTCAGTGAAAAGATTTAGCTGTTTAGAAGAATAGATGGCTGCCGCAATGTGACCCTGTTGGTGTGAAAAGGGATATAATGGTACACTCATAACAGCTGACAGTGAACGAGCAAAACCACTGCCCACAGTAAAACAAGGCATATAAGACCCCTGTACACTTCTTGGTGTAAATGATGCACCTATAGCATTTATTTTACTAAGGCTTACTTTTTGGGAAAGCTGTTCAATCATTTGAGGAAGCTGTATAGTATGATGAAAAACTGCATCGCTCTGTCTTAAACCAAGCTTACCTTCTTGCACCGGAAGAAGTTTTTTCTCCTGTATAATTTCACCATTAGCATATACAGCAGTAGATGTGGTGTAATTGCTGGTGTCTATTCCCAAGTATATTCCTGCCATAGCTTATGCACGAGCTACAGAGCCTAAAACTCCGTTAACAAAGGAACCTTCTTCAGAAGTAGAATATTTTTTAGCAAGTAGAATAGCTTCATTAATAATTACACTGGTAGGATTTTCAGCCTTAACATCTGAAAGGTCAGTGTATTTAAGTTCGCTAATAGCTAGTCGTAAAATGCTAAGAGAAACTTTTGAAATTCTTTTTATTGACCAACCGTTAGCGTTAGACTCTATAAGAGCATCAATTTCTTCCTGATTCTTCTCTATTTGTTCAATTAATTGAAGAGTAAAATCATCTACTAAAAAATCTCTGCTTTCTATTGCCATTTCGCATAATTGCTCTATTGGTTCTTTATTGAAATTTCTTTCAAAAGCAAGTAAAAAAGCCTGTTCTCTGGATTCTCTGCGAGTAAGTTTTGATTTCATTGCTACCATCCTTTATATTTATTATGTTAAGGTGCTTAATTGGTATTCTTTTGCTGTGTATAACTGTTATAATTATTGTCACAACGTAGTTTATTTTTTCTTACAAATTAAGTTAAGAATACTATTACTTATTCTACATTATATCACAATTCTTTATATAATCAAGTAAATATGTTTATTTATACAAAAATCATTTATATATGATGTATATGTGAATAAGATTATAGTCATATATATTTTTATATAATTGTTAATTAAGTGTAAAACAATGTAAAAAAGTTGTATTTGAAAAATATAAATGCTATAATTACTCTAGAGAGGTGTTCAAATGAATAATAATTATAATGACTGGTCGGGTATTCCACAAGGTATACGCCCACCTGTATATAAAAATGACGATACTAATTTAGATAATCAATCTGAAAATCAAGCTGATGAACAGGTTAATTTTCAGGAGCAGTTAGATAATACAGTTGATAATACTGTACAATCAGTAATTGAAAGTGATAACAGCTTTGCTGAAAATAATGAAGTTATTTTGGACAAGAACGAATTTAATGTAGCTGAAGTTGACAAAAATAATTTTTGCGATAGTTCACAGCAAATACCAATAGCTGATAGCCAAAATAATAATCAATATCAACCAAATAATACATACAATGTTAATCAACAGCCTGCTTATCCACAAAAACATAACAGTAATTATTACAGTTGTCAGCAAATTGTTAGAAATGGTAGCTTTCAGCAACACAATGGTTATCAGCAAGCCCAATATCAAGCAATGAATACAGAAAACATATGTAATGGTATGCCGTTAAGTGAGGAAGGCAGAAAACAGCTTAAATTTAAAGAATCACTGAAAAAAACAGCAAATAGAGTAGGTGGTTCTATGCTGTTATTTTGGGGATTTTCTCAGGTAATTGCACTGGTTTATATGATTCCACTTATTTTTACAAACGCCTATAGCATAGAAAATAATTCATTGGAAACCATTACGCTGTATGTACTTAACGCAATTCTATTGTTAACAAGTATGCCTTTATCTGGAATTATGCTTACAAAAATGACTGGACAACGCCTTGGCGATGTAATACACCTAAAGAAAAACAGCCTTGGTAATACAGTGTTATTTACTGTTGCCAGTATGGGATTTGTAATGGTGTTTAATATTCTTCTTTCGCTTATGAACAGCAACCTATCTTTATTTGGATTTACAAATAAAATGAGTACCTATGGTAATGTAAATGGTATAGTTGAATATATAATTTACTTTTTCTCCATTACCTTTGTTCCTGCTATTGCAGAGGAATTTCTTTTTAGAGGTGCTGTTTTAGGTGCTTTAAGAAAATACGGTGATATTATTGCAATTATAATGTCTTCTGCATTATTTGGAATAATGCACGGTAATTTGGTGCAAACACCTGTTACATTTCTTACCGGATTAATATTAGGTTATCTAACTGTTAAAACAGGGTCAATTATCCCCAGTATGATACTGCACTTTGTTAATAATACATTGGCTGTGATTACTGAATATTTGTATAACAGTGGCATGAGTGAAGATCTAAAAACTGTAATTGATTTATCAATAATGGTAGCAATTATTTTTGCTGGATTGATTTGCACAATATTGCTTTTGAAAATACATAATGAAAAACTTTTCGCTTTTGAAAAAGCAGAAAATGCTATACCATTATCTCAGCAGATTGGTTCTTCTTTTGCTACACCTTGTACAATTATTTTTATTCTTTTGATGATTGTTTCTTGTGTGCTTACCCTTGTAACAGATACAGGATTAACTTGATATTATGGATATGAATATAAAATTTATGAGCCTTGCTTTAGAACAAGCAAGGCTTGCTTATGAAAAAAATGAGGTTCCCATTGGTGCTGTTATTGTTCGCAATGGTGAGGTTATAAGTACTGGATTTAACAAACGACATACTGAAAAAAATGCTATTCTTCACGCTGAAACCGAGGCAATATCTAACGCCTGTAAAAAATTAGGTGGATGGCATTTGTGGAATTGTGACCTGTATGTAACAGTTGAACCCTGCCCTATGTGTGCAGGGGCTATAATAAATTCCAGAATACGTAATGTATATATTGGGACAAGGAACAGTAAATTTGGTGCTTGTGGTAGTGTTATAAATTTATTTGATTACCCATTTAATCATAAGCCTAATATTGTTACAGGTATTATGGAAGATGAATGTAAAAAAATTATGTCTGATTTTTTTCTGGAGGTTCGTTTAAGGAAGAAACAGGAAAAGGATAGAGAGAGAACTTAAAAAACAGCCTAACATTACAAAAGTAATCGGTAGGCTGTTTTTTTTGCAAAAAATGCCAAATGCTTTCGCATTTGGCATTTTGGATTTATATAATTATTCAGCGTCCTCGTCTGAACAGCAATGGTCATCATCGCAATCTGAGCAACCACAGCCACATACACAGTCTTCGTCCTCATCAAATAATGAGCTAAAGTCAAATTCTAAAACTTCGCCACAACCAGGACACTCTGTTTCACCACAAAGAAGAATTTCTTCCTCTACATTGATTTCTTTACCGCAAGTTGGGCAAGTAACCTCATAGAATACATTTTCGTCATCGCAATCGCAATAATCATCACAGTCACAGTCACAATCACAATCGTCATCGTCGCAACAGCAATCGCAATCCTCGTCATCATAAACTGCATACTCTAGGTCTGAAAGGTTTTCTTCAAGGTCTGACACCTGCTCTACAACATCGTCAACAACGTCTGCAACACAAGTAACTGCTTTTGATAATTCTGTTAGTGCCTCTAACATAGCATTAATAACCTTAACCTCGTCTTTGCTTTCGTCTAGCTTTAGACCATCTTTAAGACCATTAATATATGCAATTCTCTCTAATAATGTCATAATAAAATTCTCCTTTGCCATTAAAACATTAAATTATGCTCTAGACATATACTCGCCTGTACGAGTATCAATCTGAATTGTATCTCCTTCGTTAATGAAGATAGGAACCTTAATTTCTGCACCTGTTTCAAGAGTAGCAGGCTTTGTAACGTTAGTAGCTGTGTCACCCTTAACGCCAGGCTCTGTCTGTGTTATCTGAAGTTTTACAAATGTAGGTGGCTCTACACCAAATACCTTACCCTTGTAAGAAAGCACCTTACAAACCATATTCTCTTTTACAAACTTAAAGTTGTCACCAAGAACATCTTTGCCGATTGGTGTCTGCTCGTATGTTTCGTTATCCATAAAGTAATAAAGCTCACCATCTTCGTATAGATATTCCATATCCTTTCTCTCGATGAAAGCTGTTGGGAATTTTTCTGTTGGGTTAAAAGTTTTTTCTACAACTGCACCTGTAATAACATTTCTAATCTTAGTTCTTACAAAAGCTGCACCCTTACCAGGCTTAACATGCTGGAACTCGATAATTGAAACAACCTGTCCGTCCATTTCAAATGTAACGCCGTTTCTAAAATCGCCTGCTGTAATCATAATTAATTTCCTCCTAAAATTCTTTAGCGGTGTAATACACCGAACAATACATATACATTATACATAATCTATTATAAAAATGCAATAAAAATCTAAATAAATATAACCATAACTGCCTTGAAAACTACAAATATATTATACAGTTAACAAAGATTTATCTATTGTTGCAAAGTTATAATAACCATTTTTTGTTACTTGAACCATATCCTCTATTCTTACACCAAATTTATTTGGCAAATAGATACCTGGTTCAACGGTGATAACCATATTATTACTTACAATAGCCTCGCTTGAGGTTGATATTGTAGGTAGCTCGTGAATATCTAAACCTACACCGTGACCTGTTGAATGTCCAAAATACTTGCCATAGCCGGATTTTTCAATAATATCTCTTGCTGTTTTATCTATAGTAGATGCTTTAACGCCAGCCTTTACAGCTTCTAAGGCAGTAAGCTGGGCATTGAGAACAATATTATAAATTTCTGCCATTTCATCTGTATAGTATTTAACAGCCACAGTTCGTGTCATATCGCTGTGGTAGCCTTTATATAAAGCACCTATGTCACTTAAAAAGAAATCTCCTGCTTGTATAACAGTTTGGTCAGGTTCACCGTGAGGCAATGATGTTTTTTTACCTGAAATAGTAATCAGCTTAAAGGAAACACCATCTGCACCTTTCTTTCTCATTAGGTATTCTAATTCAAGGGCAATTTCACGCTCGGTAATACCAGGCTTAACATAGTTTAGAACCTCTAGATAGGCTTCCTCTGTAATTTTTTGAGCCTGTTTAATCATTAAAATTTCATCTTCTGATTTAACAATTCTTTGATTTTCTATTACCGCATCAAGAACAGATGTTTTTGACAAAACAACACCAAATTTTTCAAAATTTTTCTTATAATTTTCTGCTTGTGAAAGAGTTACATTTGATTTTTCTACAGCTATCTCGGTTATATTTTCCTCTTTGCAAAGCTCACCTAAGCTTTCGAAAAAACGACTATATACAACTACTTTGCAATGGTTAACTGTATTTTCAGCTGATTCACCGTATCTAAAATCTACAAGCAAATAAGCCTTTGATTTTGTTAGTAGCAATGCACCTGCTGAAGATGCAAAGCCTGTAAAATAAAAACGGTTTACATCTGATGTTATAAGAAAGGCTTGGGATTTACCATTAAGACTGTTTTGTAGTGCTTTTATTCTGCTTATCATATTTCAAATCCTCATATATATTAAAGAGTATTTATATAATCCAAAGCCATTTCGTAGCCTTTTGCACCAAATCCACAAATTTGACCGTCGCAAACTGGGGCTGTAACAGAAGTGTGTCTAAATTCCTCTCTTTTATGAATGTTAGACATATGCACTTCTACAAAAGGTGTAGACACACCTGCTATAGCATCACGAATAGCATAGCTATAATGTGTTAAAGCACCTGGATTTATAACAACAGCATCATAGTCTGTGCGAGCCTTGTGTATTTCATCAATTATGGCACCCTCCCAGTTTGACTGAAAAACTGTAAGTTCTATATTAATTGATTTTGCATACTCTATTATATTTTTTTCAATAGTTTCTGCTGTAACTTGACCATAAACTGATTTTTCTCTGATACCAACTAAATTTAAGTTAGGACCAAGTAACAATAAAACCTTTTTCATACTTATCTATCTCCTTTTCTATATGGATTTTCCCTAGACTTTATTTTTTCGGTAAAAAATGATGTTAGCTTTCTTCTTAATTTAACTGTTGCTCCCTCACTTTCTGATGAAATAGGGTCAAGCAACAGTGTTTTCATAAACATAATTTTGCCACCAAGAATATCAGTGAAAAATTGGTCACCTATTACCACTATATTTTTTAGCCTACATTTAGATTTTTTATATGCTCTAAAATAGCCAAAGGGTGAGGGTTTAAGACAGAAAGGGACAAAATCGCAACTAACTTGAGTAGCTATTGGCTGTACATTTACTTTATAATTATTTGAACATAATATTACATTTATGTTGTTATCTTTAACAGTATTTATCCACTGAATATATTCCTTGTCAATCTGTTTTGCTCCGTATGGTTTTATGGTATTATCCACATCAAGCAAAACACATTGGATATTCATATCTTTAAGAATATTAACATCTATTTTTAGAAGTGATTTAAAATATAATGTTTTCATCTGTTTTTCCTACATTCCAAAAGAAAATAATACAATAAAATTACAATAAAAAGTAAAAAGGACGAGCCAAGGCTCGTCCTTTGTTGAACTAATTAAGTAATTACTTAAACTTACGCTTACGAGCTGCCTCAGACTTCTTCTTACGCTTTACAGAAGGTTTCTCATAAGCCTCTCTTTTACGAACTTCTGCGATAACACCAGCTCTTGCACACTGCTTCTTAAATCTTCTAAGAGCACTTTCAAGAGATTCGTTATCCTTAATTCTAATTTCTGCCATCTATTTTCCCTCCCATCTGAATGGGTAATATGTATTTGCACATAATTGCACCACCAATTATACAATATATACTTAAAACTGTCAAGGGCTGTTGAAAATTTAAAGTAAATATTTGAATAATTTTGCAATAATTATTTTGCAACAATATTAACTAGCTTACCAGGAACATAGATTTCTTTAACAATAGTTTTACCTTCTAGCAATGGTGCAATTTTATCGTTAGATTTAGCTGTAGACAATGCTGAATCCTTATCCATATCAACTGCAACCATTAACTTAGCTTTAACCTTACCGTTAACCTGTACAACAATCTCTACTGTGTCATCTTTGCACTTATTTTCATCATATTGTGGCCAAGAATTTTCAGCAACCATATCTGTACCAAGGTTAGAAGCCTCCCAAACCTCTTCTGTAACGTGAGGAGCAAATGGATTCATAAGCAATGTAAATACTGCAAGTTCCTTTTTAGTAACTGAACCTGTTGCATAAATGTCGTTGATTAAAGCCATTAAAGCAGCAATAGCAGTATTAAACTTAATATTTTCAATATCATCGCTTACCTTTTTAATTGTTTTATGGAAAGCTGTTTCTATTTCAGGGCGGATAACGTCGCTATCTGTCATCATATCCTGTAAATTCCAGTATCTTTCAATAAATCTGCGACAACCCTTAATACCCTTAGGGTCCCAAGGAGCACTCTTTTCAAAGTCGCCAATGAACATTTCGTACAAACGCATTGTGTCTGCACCATATTCCTCTACAACCTCGTCTGGATTTACAACATTTCCTCTTGATTTACTCATCTTTTCGCCATTAGAACCTAAAATCATACCGTGGCTGGTACGCTTTGAATATGGCTCTGGGTTTGGTACTACGCCAATATCATAAAGGAACTTATACCAGAAACGGCTGTACAATAAGTGTAGAGTTGTATGCTCCATACCACCGTTATACCAGTCAACAGACATCCAGTAATCAATAGCTTCTTTGCTGGCAAGTGCTTCTGTATTGTGTGGGTCTATATATCTTAGGAAATACCAAGAGGAACCAGCCCACTGTGGCATTGTATCTGTTTCTCTGTGAGCCTTGCCACCACAGCAAGGACAAGTAGTTTCTACCCAATCTGTAATATTGGCAAGTGGAGATTCACCGTTTTCTGTTGGCTCGTATGATTCTACATCTGGTAAAGTTAGTGGTAGTTGCTCCTCTGGCAATGGAACAAAGCCACATTTTTCACAGTGAACTATAGGAATTGGCTCTCCCCAATATCTTTGACGAGAGAATACCCAGTCACGAAGTTTAAAGTTAACCTTTGAATGACCTATTCCCTTTTCTGTTAGGAATTCTATAATAGCCTTTTTAGCTTCTTCTACTGTTTTGCCGTTTAAGAAGTCTGAATTTACCATAATGCCTGTTGAGCAATTTGTAAATGCTTCTTTCTCAACATCGCCACCCTGTACAACCTCGATAATTGGCAATTCAAATTTCTTTGCAAACTCCCAGTCACGAGTATCGTGTGCAGGTACAGCCATAATTGCACCTGTACCATATGATACAAGTACATAGTCAGAAATAAATATTGGAATTTCTCTGCCATTTACAGGGTTAATAGCTGTAACACCGTCAAGACAAACACCTGTTTTATCCTTGGCAACCTCTGTACGCTCAAAATCACTCTTTTTAGCAGCAGCAGCCTGATAATCTCTTATAGCATCTATATTATTAAGTGTATCTGCCCACTTTTCAATCATTGGGTGTTCTGGTGAGATTACCATATATGTAGCACCAAACAAAGTGTCTGGTCTTGTTGTATAAACTGTTAAAACATCACCTGTAGATGTTTTGAAGTCTACCTCTGCACCGTAAGAGCGACCAATCCAGTTTTTCTGCTGAGTTTTAACTCTTTCTGGATAATCAACTAAATCTAAATCATCAATAAGTCTGTCTGCATATTCTGTAATTTTTAGCATCCACTGTGATTTAACCTTGTGTACAACCTCGCTACCACAACGCTCGCAAACACCATTTACAACTTCTTCATTTGCAAGTACGCATTTACAAGAGGTACACCAGTTAACAGCCATTTCCTTTTTATATGCAAGTCCTTTTTTGAATAGCTGTAAGAATATCCACTGTGTCCACTTATAGTACTGAGGGTCTGTTGTGTTTATTTCTTTACTCCAGTCAAATGAAATACCAAGTGACTGAATCTGCTTTTTGAATCTTGCAACATTTTGCTCTGTAACTATTCTTGGGTGAATATGATTTTTAATAGCATAGTTTTCTGTTGGCAAACCAAAAGCGTCCCAGCCTATTGGATAAAGTACATTTTGTCCCTGTAGACGACGCTTTCTGGAAACTATGTCCAGTGCTGTATATGGTCTTGGGTGACCAACGTGTAAACCTTGTCCAGATGGATAAGGAAACTCTATTAAAGCATAAAACTTTTCTTTAGCTGATTTATCATCAGCGTGAAAAACGCCTTTTTCTTCCCATTTTTGCTGCCATTTTGGTTCAACAGCTAAATGATCATATCTCACAATTATTCCTCCTACTGTATATAAAAAATAAATTAATCTACTACATCAGAAACATCTATAATTTCGCCGTCCTGCCACAAACGCTCTAAATCATAAAACTCTCTTGTTTCGTCCATAAATACATGAACAATAACATCTATATAGTCCATTAGTATCCAAGTGTTTGAACGGTAGCCCTCTATATGGCTTACCTTTACACCCGCTTCCTCAAGATAATATTCCACAAAATCAGCCATCGCTTTAACCTGAGTACTGCTGGTACCTGTTGCTATAACAATATAATCTGATAAAACTGAAATATCATCAATTTTTATAACCTTTATATCAAGTCCCTTTTTGTCGCTAAGTGCTTTTGCAGCAAGCTTTGCTGTTTCAAGAGATGTCATATTGTCACTTCCTTTTTATTGTTTATCCTTAGTTAAAATTAATTCATTATACAAACCAAGGGTATTTGTATCTATAGCACATTGTCTGGCTGTAAGGTCTGATATTGTAAAGCTAACACCATAAAGCATAGCTTCCTCCAAACTACGCTTAGCCTTTTGACGCATTATATCAACACCCTTGTAATTACGCTCTTCACCAATAAAATCTGCTACAAAAATAACCTTTTCAAGCAAAGACATATTTGCACGTCCACTGGTGTGGTAACGCACAGCATTTATAATATCTGTGTCTGACACATCAAGCTCTGTTTGAATAAGCACACTGCCTGACAATGCGTGCCAAGTTTTTGGTGAAAAAAGCTGAATATCATCAAGTATTATACCATTGCCTTGGATTATTTGCAACTGTTGGTCATATGGGGTTTCTTTTGTTATGTCGTGGAGAATACCTGCAATAGTAGCTTTTTCTACATCAGCACCATATTGCACAGCCAATTTAGTAGCAGCTTTTGCAACATTTACACTGTGTACATAGCGTTTTTTACTCATACGACCCTTAATAATATGTTTATATTCTTCAAAATTCAAGCTGTTCACCCCATATATAAAGAGTTGTCATATATATATTTTTCTACCTTTTCAGCAACTAAACCACACAAAGAAGCTTTTTGAGCAATTTGTTTTCTTATTTTTGTAGAGGACACATTTAACATTGATTCATTAGAAATAATACAACGAAGCCCATTTTGTGTTTTACTGTATTCTATAAGCTGTTCTACGCTGTCTTTATCCCTTGGCACTGCACAAATAATAGCTCTTGAATAAATTTCTTGATACTCTTTCCAAGTGTGCAACGTTAGGAACATATCTGCACCCATTATTAGAAACAGTTGGCTGTTAGGGTAAATTTGAGCTAAACTGCGTAATGTATCTACTGTATAGCTTTTACCCTGCCTATCTATTTCTATACTGCTAACCTCTATTTTTTCCTCATCTTGTACAGATAAACAGCACATATTAAATCTGTGTAACGCAGAAATCATTTCTTTGTCGCTTTTATGGGGAGGGGTTCTGTCTGGTATAAGCAGTAGTTTATCTAGATTAAGTTCATTTACAAAATACTTTGCCAACTGAATATGCCCTGTATGTATAGGGTTAAAGCTACCACCATACATAGCAATAAATGGTTTATTAATTTTTTTATAATCAATATTGCTGTACATAAATTATGCCTTTATATTAGCCTTTGGAAGTTTGAACTGAGAATCCTTTTTCTTCTGTCTAAACAAAACAAATTTTGAACCAATTACCTGTACTACATCTGCATTAACCTGTTCAGCAATTTGGTCGGCAGCAATTCTTGATGTAACATCTGAATTTTCTAAAACCTTACCTTTTATAAGCTCTCTGGCTTCCAATGCGGAATCTGCTTGAGCAACAACTGTGTCTATAACACCACTTTTTCCAACTATAAGTATTGTATCTATTGAATTAGCCATACCTCTAAGATAGGCTCTTTGTTTACTTGTTAACATTATTTTTCCTCCATAAAATGCTTTTCAAGCTGTTTTTTCAATATTCTTATGGCATTACCACGGTGACTTATTTTATCCTTTTCCTCTGCTGTAAGCTGGGCATAGCTTCTGCCACCCTGTGTTAAAAACAATGGGTCATAGCCAAATCCACCCTCGCCCTGTAGATGATAGCCAATTTTTCCTACACATTCACCGTGTGCAATTATTTCTTTACCATCTTCTAAAACACAGCATATAACGCACACAAATTTTGCATTACGAAGAATGTCAGGCACATTTTCCATTTCTTTTAACAGCTTTTGATTATTTTTTTCGTCAGTTGCATCTTCACCGGAATAACGAGCTGAATATACACCAGGAGCACCATTAAGGGCATCTACCATTAAGCCTGAATCATCTGCAATACAAGGCAAGCCTGTAAGTTTATGTGCTGCCCTAGCCTTTAATCTGGCATTTTCAATAAATGTAGTGCCTGTTTCCTCTACATCTTCAAGGTTAACATTAAGCTCTTTAGCTGTTTTTGCAGTTATACCCATAGGATTTAATATTCTGTTAAGCTCTGCAACCTTTTTAGGATTATTACTTGCAATAACAAAAGTTTTCATAATATACTAGTCCTCATTTTTTGTAAATAGTGCCTTAGCAAAATCGTCGGCATCAAATGGCTGTAAATCGTCCATTTGCTCGCCTACACCAATATATTTTACAGGTACACCTAATTCTTCTTTTATAGAAAGCACTACGCCACCCTTGGCTGTACCGTCTAGCTTAGTTAAAACAATACCTGTAATTCCTGCTGCATTTTTAAATTCTCTTGCTTGGTTTACAGCATTTTGACCTGTTGTTGCATCAAGAACAATTAAAAATTCCTTATCTGCATCTGGAAGTTCTCTGTCTATAATTCTACTGATTTTACCCAATTCTTCCATTAGGTGTTTTTTATTATGAAGTCTGCCTGCTGTGTCAGCAATAATAACATCTGCTCCTCTTGCTTTGGCGGCAGAAATAGCATCATAAACAACAGCGGCAGGGTCAGAGCCTTCTTTCTGCTTAACAATGTCGCATTTAGCACGGTCTGCCCAAATTTCCAACTGGTCAATAGCAGCAGCTCTGAAAGTATCGGCAGCAGCAAGAACAACACGCTTGCCCTGTAAACGCAAATTATTTGCCAGCTTACCTATTGTTGTAGTTTTACCAACACCATTTACACCTATAACCAAAATGATTGATGGTTTTGTAGAGATGTTTAATTCTTCTCCACCACGAAGCATATCTGCTGTAATTTCTCTTAGCAGTCTGTGAACCTCGTTAGGGTCTGTAACACCCTCTTTTTTTACACGCTTTCTAAGCTCATCTGTAATTTTTGTTGCAGTATTTACGCCTACATCTCCCATTACCAAAAGCTCTTCAAGTTCTTCAAAAAGTTCTTCATCAATTTTTGTAAAGGTTTTCAGCATTGTATCAATCTGATTAACAACCTTATCTCTAGTCTTTTTTAGTCCACTTTTAATTTTATTGAATAGTCCCAAAACTATCACCTTTTTCTATATAGTAATAATACATATATTATTTTAATTGATAATAAAAAATTATGCAACTATTATGTTTATATTTGCATAATACAAACACAAGTATTTGTATTAATTCATATTTAATTTTTCTGCAACCTCTGATGCTCTTAAAGAAAGTAGCTTAGAAATACCCTTGTCCTGCATTGTAACACCATAAAGCACATCTGCTTCTTCCATAGTACCTCTTCTGTGAGTAATAAGAATAAACTGTGTGTTGTCATTCATAATACGCAAATATTGTGCAAAACGGTCTACATTTACATCATCAAGAGCCGCCTCTATTTCGTCCATAACACAGAATGGTGCAGGGCTTACCTTCATAATTGCAAAATACAAAGCAATGGCAACAAGAGCCTTTTCGCCACCAGACAAAGCTTCAAGATGTACAACAATTTTTCCTGGTGGATGTACAATAATTTCTATTCCGCTGTTTAATACATCTTCCGGATTAGTAAGCTCTAAATGAGCCTTACCGCCACCAAACAACTCAACAAAGGTCTTTGAGAAATGTCCGTTAATTTGGTTAAAGCGTTCTACAAACAACTCTTTCATTTGCTTTGTAAGGTCACCTATTAGATGGATAATCTCGTTTTTAGATTTTTCAACATCTCCAACCTGCTTAGTCATAAAGCTGTGACGCTCTGAAACCTCTTTGTATTCTTCAATAGCAGACACATTAACATTGCCTAGCCCTTTGATTTTGCTTTTTAATTCATTCAAACGCTTTTTGGCTGTGTTGATGTTTTCTACAGGCTTTGCCTTTTCCTCTGCTTCTCTTGGAGTAAGCTCGTATTCCTCCCACAATTTGCTGATAATATCATCATATTGCTTTTGTAAATTAAGTTTACGTTCCTCTAGCTTAGAAAGCTCTCTGCCGGCTATTTCACGCTCGTTTAATTTATCACGCTCTGCCTGTCGCAGTTGAGTTGTCTTGGCTTCTGTTTCTGTACGCTGTTTATTTAATTTATTAATTTTGCTTTGTGCGTTATTTGATTTTTCTTGCAGGTCTGCAACAAACTCCTGTAAAAACTCCAGTTGAGTATTTATTGTGTTGTTTTTATTGCTGAATTCCTCTATTTGATTATTCAGCAATAATATTCGCTGTTCTCTTGTAGATTCATTTGTAAGTGCAAGAGAAATTTCAGCCTTAATATTTTCTATATCCTTTTCTGCTGTTACAATTTCTAAACGAATATTTTGCAATTTTTCTGCTAAACTTTCTCGCTTTGCAGAAAGCTCATCTCTGCCACCTGTTATGGAATTGGATTGTTTTTCAGCTTTGGCAATTTCCATATTCAGCTGTTCAAGCTCCATTTGAGAGGTTCGATGAATTTCTGATTGCTTATCTATTTTTTCAGTTAACAGCTTAATATCATTTTCTATATCTGTTAAAGCTGTTTTTAGATTATTCATTTCTATTTTACTGCTACGCAGTACAGCTTCAACCTTTATTTTTTCCTCGTTTACCTTTGCAAGTTCTGCCCTTGTGCCAAGAATTTCTGCCTCTGTTGCTGAATATTCCTGCTGAGATTCTTTATATGCAATAACAGCTTGTTGGGATTGCTCCTTTAGCTGTAGGGCAATATCTTTATTCTTTTGTATTTCACCTGCACGGGACAACAATCCTGATTTTTTACCCTGTGAACCACCTGTTAGTGAACCACCTGCGTTTACAACTTGTCCGTCTAGTGTTACAATACGGAATTTATAACCATACTTTTTGGCTATAGCAACTGCACTGTTTAGGTTATCTGCAATAACAATTCTGCCTAGTAGGGAATTTAATATGCCCTCATATTGTGGCTGACAAGTACAAAGCTGTGACGCAACACCTACAAAGCCTTGACAAGACTCCAAACCATTTTCGTTAAGGGGATACCCCTTGACTGTAGTTAAAGGTAAAAATGTAGCACGACCACCGTCACGTTGTTTTAGGTAATTAATTGCAGATTTAGCACTGTTTTCATCAGCAGTAACAATATGCTGCATAGAATTTCCTAAGGCTGTTTCTATTGCAACGGTATATTCTGTAGGAACATTAATAACTCTTGACACAGGACCGTGTATGCCCTGTAGTGTACCACGCTGGGACTCTTTTATAACAATTTTTACGCTGTTATAAAAGCCTTCCATATTACGCTCTAAATCCTCTAAAATACGCACACGACGAACACGCTCTTGATAGTCTAAATTCAGTTTGTCTGCTTGTTCTTTTAGTTCTTCACGCTTTTTATGTCTGTTACTTAGCTTTAATTGGAAGCCTGACAGTGAATTGCTTAGCTTTTCTGCATTTTCCGTAATATCAGACAACATATTTTCATAGTCACTGCACTGTTGTTCAATTTGAGATAGCTGTGAATTTTTAGCTTCTTTAGATTGTGAAAGCGAAGCTATTCTCTCTTTAGATTCGCTGACAGATGCCATACTAGTCATTGCAGACACCTTTATATCGGCAGCCTTTGCACTTAGCTTTGTAAGAGCCACAGAAATTTCCTGTAGCATATCTGAATTTTTGCTTACACTTATATTTACTTCATTAAGATTATCTTCACAATCTCTATAGGATTTTTGCAGAGTTTCTATTAGAATTTTCTTTTGGTTTATTTTATCTTTCTTTTCTGCTATTTCTTTTTCTGTATCCTTAGCAGACAACTGGAGAGATTCGATTTCTGCTTTAACTCTGTTTATATTCTCATTGTTATGTACAATGTTATTTTCTGCAACTGAAATACCTGATTTTTTCTCTGCTATTTGCTGATTGTAAGAGGAAATTTCTCGTCTGATTTCATCAATCATAGCAAGGTGGCTGTTGTTTTGTGAGAAAAGTTCTTCGCTTTCTCTTTGAATTTCGTCTAAAGCCTGCTCGGCTGCCATATGCTGGCTTCTTGCAATTTCAAGTTTTTCCTCTTGTTCTCTTAAAACTGTTGCAGATTGCTTAATAGTATTCAACCATAAAGCAATTTCAAGTTCTTTCTTTTCATTAGAATATTCTAAAAATGCTTCTGCCTTTTTTGCCTGAGTTTCTAAAGGTCCAATACGGTCATCAAGTTCAGTTAGAATATCTCTTAAACGAACAAGGTTTTCCTCTGTACCCTTTAGCTTTCGCTCGGCTTCCAGCTTTCTGTATCTATAACGAGATATACCTGCGGCTTCTTCAAAAATTTCTCGTCTGTCCTCGCTTTTAGATGCAACTATGCTGTCAATTTTACCTTGACCTATCATAGAATAACCGTCACGACCCAAGCCTGTATCCATAAAAAGCTCGTGAATATCCTTTAGTCTGACAGCCGCTTTATTTATCATATAATCACTGTCGCCTGAACGGTAATATCTTCTGGTAATTGCTACCTCGTCACCGTCAAAAGCAAGGGTTCTGTCTTTATTTTCAAAGGTTAGTGTTACTTCTGCAAAGCCCAGTTTTTTTCTATTATCTGTACCGTTAAAAACTACGTCTTCCATTTTAGAGCATCTGATAGCCTTTGCAGATTGTTCGCCCAGCACCCAGCGTATAGCGTCACTTATATTACTTTTACCACTACCGTTAGGCCCTACAATGGAGGTTATACCCTTATCAAAAGTTAATTTAGTTTTATCTGGAAAGGTTTTGAAGCCTTGAATTTCTAATGCTTTTAATAACACGATTTCAACTCCTGTTATATGTTAATTGCTGTTAAATAGAAATTCTCCCTTTTCAACAGCAGTATCTGAAATAAACTTTATATTATAGCCCTTGTCTGCAAAATAGTTTACATTACCTCTTTTCTGCCCAAGAGCCTTTGATATTTCTTTATTATTAATTGATATTGTATAGCTACCCTTTGATAGAGAGTTATTAGTAATATACTTTTCTATGGCATTTCTGTATACTCTTGAAAAGCATAATTCACCTAATGAGGGATGCCAAGGGCCTGCAAGCATACCCTTTTCAACATCTTCTGTGCTATGCAGACCAAGTCTGATAACTGTTATATTATTCTTGTTGAACATTTCCAGTAGAACTGCACACAGGTCTACTGTCTGTTCTAAGCTATAGGTTTTATATTCACCCTTTGTATAATAATCCCCCAAAACAGTATTTTCCATTATTATGGTAGGATAAATACGAACTGTTGCAGGCTGTAATTCACAAATTTTCTGTGCAGTGAATATATCCTTTTCAACAGTACTCTTGTACAAGCCTGTCATCATTTGTAAGCCAAGATTAAAACCATATTTTTTTATAAGCTGTGATGCATTAACTACATCTGCTACAGTATGCCCACGCATATTGGCTGATAAAACATCGTCACACATACTTTGAGCCCCTAGCTCTATTGATGTAACACCGTATTTTTTTAACAGAGAGAGTATTTCATTATCAATACAATCAGGGCGTGTTGAAATACGAATACCACTAAATTTTTTGTCCTTTATATATTGATAGGCAGTTTCTAACAAAGACACCATATATGTACGTTCTATAGCTGTAAAGCTACCACCAAAAAAGGCTATTTCTGAAAAAAGCGGATTATAGGCTTTGCTGTTTATAGCAATATTAGCTGAGTTTATTACATCTTGTGGGGTAGGCTGTTTTTGTTTGCCTGTAATTTTAACCTGATTACAAAAGGAACAGCAATGAGGACAACCGTTGTGTGGAACAAAAATAGCTACATTTGAGTGTTTCAATATCCCATCAACCCCAATGCTTCTCTTGCTGCTTGCTGTTCAGCCTCTTTTTTGCTTTTTCCGCCACCCTTGCCAATAACATTACTATTCAAATGAACCTCTACAACAAAGTGCTTATTATGGTCAGGGCCACTTTCTCCAACTAATACATATTCCAGCTTTTCCTCTGGGTTTCGCTGAATAATTTCTTGAAGTTCTGTTTTATAATCTTTAAATCTTACTGTTTTTGCATTTTTTATGTCTGGTACTACAAATCTTAAAACAAACTTTCTTGCTTCCTCCATACCACCGTCAAGGTAGATTGCGGCAATAACAGATTCAAAGGCATCTGCAAGTATTGATGGTCTGTCGTGTCCATTAGAACGACGTTCACCTTTGCTTAGAAGAAGAAAATCTCCCAAATTAATTGAACGAGCATAGCCTGCAAGAGATTTTTCGCA
>JAXKHT010000129.1:0-12375 GCA_036549705.1 Acutalibacteraceae bacterium
ACAGGCATAATTGCCAATATAATATTTTATAAAGGAGGTCTTTCTATGAAAATGACCAAAAAGCCCATCTCGTATTTACTTGTTTTTTTAATGGTGTTCAGCTCTTTTACAATTTTGCCTAGTGAATTTTTCCATTCGGCAATGGTATCTGCTGTTGAGCTGTTAACAGTAGAATCACAGGCAAAAAGAACTTACAAAGAGGGCGACTTTTCTTATTCTATAATTAATGATAATGAAGTAGAAATTGTAAGCTATAACGGTGTAAATACAGATATAGTTATTCCTAATGTAACTACAGGCAGTGAGAACCCTGCACTGGCAAACAAAAAGGTAACTGTTATAGGTGAAAACGTATTTAGGGAGAAAGGGTTAACCTCGGTAGTCTTTGGTAAAAACCTAGTAACTATTAGTGCCTATGCTTTTGCTTATAATAAAGAGATGAAAAAAACAGATTTATCGGTATGTCCAAACTTGAAAACAATAGGTGATTATGCGTTTGCTGAAAATTTGAAACTTGAATCTGTAAAATTTCCGGACATTCTGGAAATAATAGGTGAAAGTGCTTTTGAAAAATGTAATCTTATTACCGAAATAAAAACAGGTAGCAAGCTGAAAAGAATAGGTAAGAAAGCTTTTTATAGTCTTAAAGGTTTAAAAACAGCTAATATACAAGGTGGAAATAATGCAATTATTGATGAATACGCTTTTTATAATTCCAGTTTAAAAAAAGCAACCATTGGTGACGGTGTGGAAATTATTTGTTCTTACGCATTTTTTGGCTGTGAGAACTTACTAAAAATAAATATAGGTAATACTGTAACAACAATAAAAACCAAAGCTTTTGAGCTTGGTAAAGGTAAAAATGAGATTATAATAGGTACCGGTATTACTACTATAGAGAAAGATGGTATTTATTGTGATCAATTTGATTATACTGTCCCTTATCCACCTCCTGAGGATGATGCATATTATTATACTAGCAAATATGCAACTATAAAGATATATGGTACAGAACTGGCAAACTGTACAGCTACCAGCTTCCCTAAATACCCATATGGGAAAAATCCAACTGACGTTGAACTTTACTGTTACGAAAATTCAGAAACTCACAAAATTCTTGCCGATAAAGAATGTGGCAACGTAATAAAATTTCTTCAAAGTGATGGTAATTTAACAAATATAAAGGTTAACAACAAATATTTAAGTAATTTTAACACAAACACAAAAGAGTATTTACTTTATACAGAAGAATTTGATTCTATTGAACCTATATTTGACCAACCTGATGTATACTACAGAATTACTGAAAATAACAATGTATATACATTAGATGTGTTTGATCCTGACCTGAACATCGTTGATACATATAAATTAATACTAAGAAATTTAGAGTCTTATGCTCATCTTGCTCCAACAGATATTAAAATTGATAATATATCTGTACACAATTTTGAATTAGGTACAATAAATTATGCTGGTTATACAGAAAACATTAAAAAGATGGAAATTACACCTGTATTTAATGTAGAAAATGTAAAATACACAGTTACTAAAAACGATGGTGATATATACACAATAAAAATATTTGACGAGTATGACCAAGACCATAAGATTTTTTCGTATTATATATATGTACGAGAAATACCTCGTAAAGTTGTAGAAGACAGATATGCTGTTATAGGTGATGTAAGCCTGCTGTTAAATTCTGATAATACAACAAAGGTAAGCGGAACCATTGCTTTAACTGCCGGTACATATATGCTAAAAATAGCAAAAAATACACAAGTATTTGGATATGGTGCAGCCATTACAGATAAATGTAATGGCTTAACGGTAAAAGAGCAGTATAAATCATATATAACCCTAAAGGCTACAGGTGGTACATATACATTCCAGTTTGATAAAAAAACACAGCAGTTGGCAATTAAGCACGACAGCACTATGCCAAGAGAGTATCTTTTTGGAGATATAGATACTATACTTAAACCTGTAGAAAACAGATCTTTATCCATAGGCACCCAACAGTTACCAAAGGGTACATATAAATTTAAATTATATATAGGCGGTAAAAAGTTTGGCTATAATAAGGTATTAGAAGACGCTACACCAGGCTCTCTTTCTCTTAATAGTAAATACACTTCATACATAATCCTAAATGCAACTGGTGGTCTATATACATTTAAGCTAAATACAGAAACAAATAAATTAATAATAACCTGTATACCTAATAAAACAGAATGTGAAACAGACGTGCATATTTCTGGTGATATTAATTTAGTACTAACCGAAACGTCATATAACCCACAGAAAGTTTCAGGAACTATAAGACTAGAGGAAGGTTGCTATACCTTTAAGGTGTACAGCTACGGCGTTATGCACACCGTTGGTAAAATCATTAAGAGTTGGGGAGGATCTTGTACACTTAAATGCAAATACTCCAAACCTATAACTCTAAATGCAACTAGCGGTACTTATGAGTTTATTTTTGAAAAAGTAATGGGTACTTTAGAGATAAAGCGTCATTACTAAAAAGGAACTTATTATTACAAATAATAGAAAATAATTCCTATCCCCCACCCCAAGCAATGGCGTAAAGCTGTTGTTTGGGGTGGTTTTTATACCCAACTTAATTTAATTGCTGAATAAAATCCAGCGGTTAAATTAAAATTGTATAAAAGATGTGCTGTGCATATCACAGTGTATCCTGTGTAAAAGGTGGAAGAAAACAAAAACACCCCCAAACAAATTTGGAGATGTTCTTTCAAACACTTTATTTAATTATGTTTTTTATTTGAATGGTTATGATAGTTTACAACAAACAATAGAATAGTCAAAGTTGTACTTATCAGGTGCAAATAAAAGCAAATCGGCATCAAACGAATTTAAGTTCTTAGCAGATACATCTGTGGTTGTTTGAATATCCGTAACTGAATATCCATATTTGTATCCATAAAAATCTGTTACATAAATAGTGTCGTTTAATGAAATGGTTTTCATAAAGTCGAACTGCCCTGTATTGCTACTGCCACCAATAATAAGATTGTTGCTATACACACTGCCACTGAATCTGCATGGGTAAGATGAGATTTTATTTGGTGACCAGCTTGAATATATTGGCAACTGGTTTGAGTAGCCTGATGCTTCAATTAAACCTACAAAATTTTGATTATTAATTTCCATTACAGGCATTTGTGGGTTTGAGGTTTGTTGAGGTACAGAGATAGTAACATCAGGTAAAACATCGTGTATTGCTGATGTAATCTCTTCTACTTTTTGTACAGCATTATTTTGTTGAATAGTTGATATAATTATATATGAAACCGACAGGATTATCATTGCACAGCCTATAATCCTAAGCACAGTTGCTACTATTTTTTTAACTTTCACTGTTTCTCCTTTTTCATCCAAATTGATATTATTAAAATTATGCCTCCAGAAAAACAGCAAATAACCATAAGTGGCCATCGCAGTATGATGTCGCCTGTTTGTATGGTGCTTTTATCTGTATCTGTATTTGTATTTGTATTTGTATCTGTATCCGTATAGGTGTTTATTATGCTTATGGTATTGTTGTTAGTTGTAATGCTTACATTGTAATTTTCCGGTATATTACGCTCAACAGCGTACCACTGACTATTGTCGGCTGGTGCGGTCCATGTGTAGCACCAGTTGTTTTCAGAGGATAATTTTTCTGTTCTATCCAAAACACCGTTTTTGTAAATGTCTACTTCAATATATTTAGGACGCTTGCTTTCAAAGCCACTATCCTTAAACATCTTGACAACCTTGAATTTAACTAGTTCTTCTAATTGGTCTACTGTAGCAGCTTTAGGATATACAGATACATCGTAATTATCGTTTTCTTCTCCTGATGGTACAATACTTAGAAAACTTTCAAAAACAACAGCAGATGTGTTTGAATCAATTTGAACTTTTAATGTAAAATAAAGTCCTGCTGTAATGTCATTGAATTTTACACAGCCATTTTTATCAGTTTTTGATGTGTAATCAGGGCTAATATTATCAGCTATGATGTAGGATTCAATGGTAGATGTAAGTTCCATATAATCTGCTGTTGACGAAAGATTTATGTCAAATGCATAATTTTCAAAAGAATTACACAGTTCAAATTCTGATGTTTCAGATATATTTGCAATGCGATAAGTTTTAATATCAAGGTTTTCAAAAAAACGGTCTGCTGTTTTATATGTGATACTTAAACTGCCCTTGCGTTGTGTATCTATAGGAGCTAGGGCAAAAACCGTAATTGAGGAATTTAGTGCCAAAAGAAACACCAATGGCAATAAAGTAATTAACAAAAATAATTTTTTCATCAGTTATCATCTCCTAGTGCATCTTTTTTTACTGGTTTAAGCAAAACAATTATCATAAGTGTAAACAAAATAGGCAAAGCAACTATAGGGGTAATAATCAAAGGGTCTATTCTGTGGGCATCTGATTTAATTGTAATGGTTTTTTCTGATATTGTTTCAATTCGTCTTCCTCTTACTAATAAACGGTGAGTGTTTATACCATAAGGAGTACAGGTAAGCAAGGTTGCATAATCGCTATCTTTTTGTATCAGCAAATCTGCTGTGTCTGTAGGGTCAACGATTTTTATTTGGTCTACCTGATATGTTAATTTGCGGTCAAGCACAGAAAATTCAAAGGTGTCGCCAATTTCCAAATGGTCAAGGTTAGTAAACAGTGTGGCTGTGGGTAATCCACGGTGGGCAGACACCACTGTATGTGTACCAATACCCCCTACAGGAAAGCTACTACCCTCAAGGTGACCTGCTGCTATACTCAACACACTATCGTTGGTGGTGTGATATACCGGTATTTGCAGTCCAATAACATCAATAGACAAATATCCTATCATTCCTGTATCGGTAATATCAAGAATATCAAGGTAATTACCAATACTGTTATATTCAAGAAGCGGATAGTTTAATTTTCCTAGTTTAATGTTATAATTATCAACTTCTTCAAAAATTTTAGTATAATCCTCCGGCTTAATGTTTTCTAACATTTTTTCATAGTCAACAATAGCCGCAGACTGGGTTCTTGTGTTCCAGTAGCTACTTATAGCAGGGTATAACATCACGGAGAGACCTATGAAAAACACCAAGAGCAATATAAAAGTTGACCATTTGTTTTTCTTTTTCATAACTTTCTCCCTAATGTTATATTTAAGGGCATGGGGAACGCCCCATACCCTTAAATAATTATTTATACTGATTATTCAGCAATTTGTGACATTCTCTTTTTAGCAAATAGTAGAACGCCTGCAGCAAGCATTACAAAACCACCAATGCTTAGGAATAGTACTGTACCTAGACCACCTGTTTCTGGAAGCATAGAACCAGTTTTGTTCACAACGTGAACACCTGAACCTGTTGAGTAAATGTTGCCGTTGAAGATAGAATCAAGGTTAGCGTCAGAAATGATGAACTTCTGTCTTGCTGTTAGCTTGTTATATCCGTCAGGAGCAACAGTCTCTTCTAGATAGTATGTACCGTTGTCAAAACCAACAGCTCTTACCTTACCATTTTTAACAACTATTGATACACCTGTTTCATCTTCTCTTGCTCTGCGGTATGTTACATCGTCATCCATAAGAACAACCTTAACTTCGTTGCCACCTGTTTCAGCATCATAAATCTTAAATTCAGCACCGTCAATTAGAGTGTTCTGAGAGTCTGTTTTGATAACATCAAAACCAAATGTATAAGTTTGTGTTGTATCGTGTGTTGTGTTGTTATCTTCACCGTATTCTAGCCAAGCATCGTTTATGTTGCCTTTGCCTGCGATAACAGCATTTCTGTTAAGCATAGCATTGTAGGAAACAATTAGCTTATCGTTTGTTTCTAGCTTGTCGCATAGCTCTTTTGAGAAACGAACTTCAAAAGTACAGCCATCAGTAATAGTGCTATCAGAAACTACTGTGTAATCAGTACCTTCAACAAGAGCTGAAGTTAGGTTTGCACCTGGGTCAACTAACTCTACACCTGTTACACTTTTGAATGTAAGACCATCTGACATTTTATCGTGTAAGGTATAGTTTTCAGCACCTGCATGAACGTTGATAGTAACTCTAAAGTTTACTGTTTGTCCAATATCAGCATTGTTAGTATCGCCCCACTGGTTTGTTGAGTCCTCTTGAACCTGCTTGTCAAGTGTAGGAGTACCATTTTTAGCATTTACAGAAGCATCTGGGTTAGTTGTTGTAAGACCGCAAAGAGCACCTACTGATGAGTCAACTAAATACCAACCTAGAGGAATGTCAGAGAACTTACCTGAGATATTATTTGTTTCAGTGTCAGTTGTTTGTGTCATATCGCCAGCGTTTAATGATGATTTTACTGGAGCAATGCCGTTTTCCTTTGCATAAGCCAATGCTATTTTTGCAAAATTAGCAACAGCTGTAGCGTCATCACCGTTAATCCAAGTTACATAGCCAGAGCCGTCGATAGCAACATACTTTCGAGCTTCTTCAGTATCGAAGAAATTTTTCCAGTTAATGTTTACTTTGTAGGAGTAAGCACCTGATGTTAGATCGTAGCTTTCTAGATCAAGAAGACGATAGATGTCGTATCTTGAGTCTGTTCCGATGTTATTGATTGTGATAGAACCTAGTTCAGTTTCTGCAGAAACTGGAATTGCAAGTGTTATAAGCATTATAACAACAAGCAATGAAGCGAATAGTTTTTTCATAGTAACTTTCCTTTCTGAAAATAAAATTAAATAAAATATGTATGGTACAATCAATACATTTCAAAATCCACAATTAAAGAGGATTGTTTTGTTCCCCCTTTCTTGTTTCTTTGTGTCTTAATATGTACCCGCATACAAGTGAAGCAATTATTAGAAAAGCTCCGCTTAGTATCCATATAGCCCTACCATAAGAACCGGTAGACGGTAACTCGTAGCCATGACCCCATCTATAGGTGTTGGTTACGGTTACTTCATATGAAGGTATTTCGCCTTCAATTTTCTTAACATCACTGTAGGTAGGTAGCCAGTTGTGAATATCATAATTTTCTTCAACTGAATAAGTGATTATATCTCCATTTGCGTCAGTATACGGTAAGCCCTCAAAAGTAGCAGTCCAGTTATTTTTTAAGTTAAGAGTAACGCTGGTCTGTGATTTTTTACCGTTTACAAGTAGATATATTGGCACTTGGGCTTGTTCGTAAGATATTCCGTCTGCCATACCAATGTCCCAGTTTTTATAAACTGTAAGTGATGTCTGATTATTTTGCTGAATTGGAGTATTGGTTATCCTATAGTTAAGTCCGTCTGACGGAGTAACCACTTCTTGGCTACTACCTTCGGTTAACGCAGTGAAAAGTGCCGCACCTGATTCAGCTGTAGCAAGTAAACCATTGTAAGTGTTTTTACCTGTAGATATGTAAAATTCTTGATTAAGCCAGTACTGAACATTTATGTGATGGTAAATGTTCATACCATTATTAGTGTTTTTGTATTTCATTATTTGGAAGTTGGTGTTTGACTTTGAAGCCTTAAAGTAACAGTCGTTTGCACCAGAACTATAATTTAAGTTTAATATTTGACCAACTTCGTTAGTAAACAGTATACCATCTGCATTAACTTTTGCTACCCAACGAGCTAATGGAGATGTTTTAGCTTTGTCCTCACTTACATATTCCAGCATACACTCGTTGCTGTCATTTATAGCTGACAGATAACCAGCAGATGTTTTCAGTAAATATGTTTTACCATCTTCAAATTTGTCTACTGCCATAATTCCTGTTGTAGTAGAGGTTGTGCTTCCCTCTATTTTTTCAACAGTTGAAATATACATTGGAACATATGCTTCTTCTACAGAGTAAACAATCTGTGTAACACCGTCTTGGTGATATTTTGGTAAGTTAGAAAATGTGTGTGTCCAATGGTTATCCTTACTAAGAGTAGCTTCGTGAATTCTGCGAACAGTGCCATCAATATCCGTAGCAGTAAGGTGAACCGTTACAGAATCTCCGTCATGGTTTTCAGTATCGTTCCATTTTTTGCTCACAGAAACAGAGGTTGACTCAACCTTATTATCAGGAGCATTTGTAACAACAATATATACCTGTTGTTTTTCATCATCAATCCTAAAACCATAAACGGTAAAACCGGTGGAAATATCCTCCGTCTTATTATCTTTTATAACTTCTACATTATTAGAAACCATATTTTGCTTATCAAGTGTAAGTTTGATAATACCCTCTGACAGTGAATATTTTTCGTTATCAGGCGGTTTAGTTTCTTTTATATAGTAAGTATTTGCTGCGGCTAAACCCCACATTTTTGCTGTGCCATTTTTTACTGTAAAAGTATTTTGCGAAGGCTTGTCTGCTTCCTGGTCTTGCCTTGTTTCCCAAAGCTGAGCAGGATTTGTACATTCGCTATCTGTATATACAGAGAACTCTGCACCATTTAACAGCTGATTTGTAAGAAAATCTTCCTTTTGAAGATTAAGACCGTATCGTGGAGCAAGGTTAAAATAAATTGCACAGTTTGACATTGAGCTACCACGTTCCAAATAGTAAATAGTTAGTTTATGTTCTCCAGCTGGAATGTCATAAATTGTGTTTGTCTGCTTACCGTTAACAGTTACAATACCTGATGAAAAGTTAATGTCACCACTTTCAAAACCGTGAAGACCGCCTAAGTCAAGAACAAGTTGGTCATCTACAAAAACCCAAACGTCATCATCGCCCGAGAACTTGAAATGCAAGTCTTGACCATAAATATCACAGTTAGCAAATTCACCGTTTTTGTCTTTAGCCCCTGGTGAGCTAGGCAAGAAGAAGTCAATATCTACGCTCATACCAAACCAAAAGTTTGTGCCGACATTGTTAGAGGAACTTCCGTTGTCGTTGTAACGTGAATCATACATATAATGTGTTGTGCCACTGTATTCCTGGTAAGCACCATTATAGTTATATGTATTAACATTTTTACCATTAGTATTAACATATGGTGAGTTGAACGGTAAGAAGTCGGCACACTTACCCTTTGCGTCACCATTATTATAGGAATCTATGGTACATTCAAGATAATTGTATACATAGAATCTCTGGTCGCTTTGATTATAAGATGCGGCATTTCGTTCAGAATCATAATAGTAATAACCAAAATGCTCATCATTTTTATTCTCCATAAACTGGAACAAATGGTCGGCTGTACCTAAATACTGTTTACCTAAAACACCGCTTGCAGTGTATTGATTAAAAGAAGTGTCTGGGTTAAACAGCAAACTGCCCAGCTTGTCTGTATAAAGCCCAGGATAAACTTCACCGGCATTTGTTGGGTTGTTTATATCGTTATGATTTAATGGGTAGGAGATGTCTTCGCCACCTCTGTCCCAGTCTCTAAAAATGTAGTTAAGTGTCTTTTCGCCATTATATGGGTTATTACCTGATGTAAGCAATGACCATGTTTCAGAGTGACTTGATGCAGAAACATTAACCTGTACATTTTCTGACAAAAGGTTAAACATACTTGAATAGTCGAACATTCTTGTAGTTATAAAGCTATTTGTACTAAGAGTATCGGCTACATTGGTATTGTACTGTCCTATATCATAGCTGGTTGCCACCCAGTCGGCATAAAGCACCAAATTTTTTGTTACAGTAATTTCACTGCCAGGGGCATAGTACTTGTGGTTTATAATGTCATACCAACCACGCAAAGTGTAGTTGTATTTATCAGGTGACTGCCACTGTGTAGGCAAAGTCATCTTTCCGCCTTCAATAATACTGTAGCTTCTGTCAGGTGAACCCATAAGGCTCATAATTCCACCATTGGTACCATCAAGCCAAACTGTGTAAGATGGCATAGAACGACCAAAGTAAAATACATTACCACTTGAAAAAGAACTGTTAGCAGTAAGTGTTGAGTTGTTTTGCAGATATGCGTAAGCATTCTGACGGGCACCTCTAAGTTTGACTCCGTTTGAATTTTCATACAAAGCAGTTTCCCATCTATCAACAAGGATTGCACCCAAATTGTTTGAATTATTGATAAACGGATGTAGATACCTTTTAGTTGAAACATTTTGTATATAGTAGCTTACACGCGAGTCATAGGTACCACAATAGCTAAAGTTCCAAAACAGTGATGATTTATCCTCTATATTCGCGGTAATTGTAGAATTTCCATCAATTTCAATTCTTACAGCATTACCATAACCATCAATAGCATAATAATGGTTATCACTACCAAGAGTATAGAGAATAAAGCTCTCGTTTGAGTTAAGCATAGCTGAACCATATGTAACAGCTTTTCCTATCTCGTTACCTACAGCACGTGCAGTACTTTTCATAATTGGGGATTTTTTAGGACTTGTTATGCCATAACCCAAAATATCTTCACTGTATAAATCTAAAGAAATTTCTTGTACAGAGTTTTCATAATCACCCTGAACAACAGTTATGCTGTCAAAAGACACTTCGGTAATTATAGCCGTAGTGTCGGCTTTACCATTTTTATCTGTATCAAGGAATAAAATATCACCCATAACAGGAGAGTAATTTTCCTTAACATAGAAAATATTTTTATCTTGCCATTCTTTCATCATAGCGTGGGCATTTGCACTTATTGGAACATCAGTAAGCCTTGCATATCTAAGGCAGAAAGAAGTAAACATATTGTTCCATTGTCCATATGGATTTCCATACCACTCGCCATATCTTGTATAGCCGTGCCTGTTGCCATTGTCATCAACCTCAAAGTTTAAGGTGCTTTCTGTGTAACCAAGCTGAGAATATGCAACAGCAACCAGCTTATCTGCTGTAGAAATATCAGCAGGAATATCAGCCATTGTCTGCTCCCAAATTTGTACAGTTTCCAAATCAGCAGAAATGTCACTGTAGCACATAGAAGTATGCTGATGCTCCTGAAATCCGCATATATACTCTACCGTTTTTTCTGATTCAGATATTTGCTCTGTAAGATTTTCAGCGGATAAAGTGGCATCAACAATCTGTGTAAGACATTCCTCGGTATGAATATGCTCTTCTATACCGCAGAAAGCATCTCCTGCAAGTGTTATGCCAACAAGTTTCAGCCACCAAAAAACTGCTATAAATACTACAAGGGATAAAATCGGCAAAATCATCATTATTCGCTTTTTTAAAGCACTAGACTGGGCAGGTAACTTAATATTTAATTGTATATCATCCTGCACTTTATCCCTCCATTCATAAAACTTTTTATAAAGTTGACAGTTCAGACAAAGGCCAAATTTTCAGAAAAAGCTTTCCAATTATCTGTTCTTTATTTATACACCCAATAACGGTGCTTCTGCTGTCAACAGAAGTTAAACGCTGATCCCCCATAAGGAAATACTCATTTTCAGGCACAGTAAAAGGAAATTCAATATCACATTCACCCAATGCCTTTTCGTTTATATAGGGTTCATTTAGTAAGGTATCGTTAACAAATACGTTGCCATCGTCATCAATTACGATTACATCGTTTCCAAGACCTATAACTCGTTTGATAAGTATTTTATTTGAGTAAGAAAACGCACACAAATCCCCTCTATTCAAGTTATTAGATTTAAACAAAATAACAATTTCAGAATTATTTAGGGTAGGCTCCATACTGGTGCCTGATATTTGCAAAACAGGTAAAACAAGCGTTGCAATCAAAACAGCAACAGCAGCAACTACTATCAGTGAGTAAATTGTGCTTTTAATTATTTTACGAAATTTAATTTTATTGCGTTCTCTTTTAAGTTCTGTTTCAATAATTTTTGCATTAGGCAGGTTAGTACTATTATCCATCTTCTGTACCACTTTGGTTTAAGTTTTTGTTTGAATATGAATTCTTTATGTTTTCTACATACTGATCTGCGGCTTTCTGAGCAACCTCAAAAATACCGTTAAGCTTCAGACAAGCTTCAGCCAACGTGCCACATTCAGAAAAAGCAATATTTCTGTCATTTAGTTGTTTTTTACATTCCTCAAGCTCTTCCTGTAGGCTGTCAGCTCTTTTAGTTTGCTCCAAGAGCAATTCCAAAAGCTGTTTTCTGCTAAGTTTTCGAAATTCTTTTTCAGTCATATACCTACCTCGCCAAATATATTCTATAAAGAAATGTAATTTGATAATACTCTTCATTATACAACTCTTTTTTATTAAAATCAACAAAGATTAGCTTGATAACTGAATTTTCGTTTGTATTATTACGTTTTACCACCATACCCTTGAAAATAAAAATAAAAAGCTATATACTTATAACAATCTTAATTTAAGCCTATGTAAAATTGCTTATAAATGTTTGCAACTGGGTTGAATATTAATGTTAGATTATGTAAAAGGAAAGGAATAAGTAAGTATGAAAAGAATTATAACAATACA
>JAXKHT010000016.1:0-13890 GCA_036549705.1 Acutalibacteraceae bacterium
ATACGCAGGCTGTCTGCATTTTTAGCAGCAATAACAATTCCACCAGTATTTCTGTCAATTCTGTTTACTAATGCAGGGGTAAACGCCTTGTCATCTCTAGGGTGATATTCACCTTTATCATATAAATAGTGAAGAACTCTAGATATTAAAGAATCAAAATGATATTTTTCATCAGGGTGTACTATTATTCCTGGCTTTTTATCAATTAGAATAATATTCTCGTCCTCATAAATAATATCAATGTTTTTAGGTGCTTTAAGAAAATCATAGTTTTCGCTGGTGGTTTCATTTTCAAAAAACTCATCTTTAATAAACAGCTTTAAAACATCGCCCTCTTTAAGCATAGTAGAAATTTCACACCGTTTGTTATTAACCTTAATATACTTTGTGCGGATATATTTATACATTAAAGACTGTGGCATAGTTTTAAATCGTTTAGATAAATATTTATCCAGTCTTTGATTAGCGTCATTTCTGTTAATTATAATCTCTCTCATAAATCCTCTTATTGTAAATTGTTTATATGAAGAATAATAACATAAATATCCCGTTTATTCAACAAGTTGCACTGCATTTTTCGTATAAACGCTACTATATATAAAAGGTAAGTAAAGAAAAAATTTACTGAACTTGCAAATAAATCGTCAATATCCTTGCTTTTTCTGTTTTTATAGACTATAATCATTATACGGTGTCAGATTTGAGTCATTTTGTGTCATAAAGTTACAGATTTTATCACCTAGTATTGCGAAAGGGAAGAAAAAAGGGAATAATTATGTTTATAGGTACTTATCAACATAATATAGATTCTAAAAGCAGAGTTATTATCCCTGCCAAGTTTAGAGAAGAACTTGGTGAAACCTTTATGCTTACAAAAGGTATGAATAATTGTCTTTTTGTACTTTCAATGGAGCAATGGCAGTTATTTCAGGAGAAAATTGCATCGCTACCTGTTGCTTCAGGATTACAGCTGGTAAGATTTTTCTGTGCAGGTGCTTGTGAAGCTACACCAAATCCACAGGGTAGAATTTTAGTGCCGGATAATCTAAGAAAATATGCTCAGCTGGACAAAGATGTAACTGTTATTGGTACAGGTAACAGGGTAGAAATATGGAACACCGAAAAATGGAATGAGTATTTAGATAACCAAAGTCAAGAAAATATTATGCAGGCAATGGAATTGCTTGGCATATAAGGGTGGTGCTGTTTTTATGAATTTTTCTCATAAGCCTGTTTTATTAAATGAAACAATAGAGGCTCTTAATATAAATCCAGACGGAATTTATGTAGATGGCACTGCCGGTGGCGGTGGTCATTCCTATGAAATATTAAAAAGATTATCACCAAAGGGTAAGTTAATATCTATTGACCAAGACCCAGACGCTATAGAAACTGTTACAAAGCGTTTTAAGGATTTTGACAATTCTATAATCTGCAAGGGTAATTTCTCAGATGTTGTAAATATTGTAAACGGTTTGGGAATAGAGGAAATTGACGGTATTATGTTGGATATTGGTGTGTCATCAAGACAGTTGGATACTCCGGAAAGAGGTTTCTCATTCCACTATGATGCACCTCTTGATATGAGAATGAGCCAATCGGGTACATCTGCCTACGATTTAGTTAATCAGTTACCTTATGAAGAATTGGTTAAAATAATAAGTCGTTACGGTGAAGAAAAATTTGCAAAGCAGATTACCAGAGCAATTATTAGAGAACGAGAGAAAGAACCTGTTGCAACTACACTACAGCTTGCAGAAATTATAAAAGGTGCAGTTCCAGCAGCAAAAAGAAGAGATGGACACCCAGCAAGACAAACCTTTCAGGCATTGCGTATAGCAGTAAATGGCGAGCTTGACAGATTACAAGAAGGTCTACAGGGTGGTTTTCAACTGCTTAAACCTAATGGAAGAATGGCGATTATTACATTCCATTCTTTAGAGGATAGAATAGTTAAAAAAGCTATGGCTCAGTGGTGTGTGGGCTGTACTTGTCCAAAAGATTTTCCTGTTTGTGTATGTGGAAATAAACCAAAAGCACAGCTAGCTTTTAAACGACCTGTAGAGGCTTCTCAGGAAGAATTAGCAGAAAACCCAAGGTCACGCAGTGCAAGACTAAGAGCAATAGAAAAATTATAAATATTTTTTATGAATATGTTTTTTGACAAAAAAAGCCTTTGACAAAAAAGTATATATGTAGTAGAATGATATTAGAGTAGATGTGCCTAAAACTGTGTCGGTTTTATTGTTAAAATTCCCCAATTTAGGCGTAAGATTTATTATTATTTGATATTATGCGTTAATATGTATTTAAAGGATTAGATAACCATTAGTACAAGTGTTATTTAATACAGCACAGGGCTGTATATGTAAATGTTGGTCGTCGCTGTTAAAAAAGTGTATCAATAAAAATATTAAGTAGAGGTATTTATAAGTATAGGTATAGAGGTATAAGGTAAGAAGTAAGACGAAAACAGTATAAGCAGAGTAAGTAAATAGGTAAGATTAAAGAAAAGGTTATCAAGTAATAAACGCAGTTATCGAAAATGGGGTGATATAAATGGCTTTTATGTATAATAAAGAAGCTTATGATATATCTCTGTTTGAAACAGAGGAAACTAATGTAGAAGAAAATAAAAAGTCTAAGCTAACAGAGGAACAGGAAAAGGCTATTGAAAACGCAAAACAGAAAAGAGTAAAGCTGTTTTCCGTTATTAAGTATGGTTTGCCTGCATCTGGATTAGTTGCTTTAGTTGTATGTATGATATTAGGTCAGGTTCAATTAACAGAGCTAAACCAGCAAATATCAAATGCAAAAACTGATTTAGAAGAACAACGAAGTATGTATATACAGGCAGAAATGAAGGTAGAAGCTATGTATTCATCTGCTATGGTAGAGCAAAATGCACAGGCTGTCCTTGGTATGAGCCGTGCAGATACATATCAAAAAGAATATATCAGTCTGGCAGAGGGTGACAAGGCTGAGGTTTCAATGTCCGGCAGTGACAACATTTTCGAGGCTATTGCCAATGCAATTTCGAGTTTGTGGTCTTAATATATGTATGTCGGCATAAACATATAGAGGAATAAATGAAAGCGGTTGTAACATATTGGGTTTTCCCTTTAGTTGTAACAGTAATGGGAATTAAAACATTCTTATTACTGTTACTGTTACAGCCCTTATTTTTTGTAAGATAAATCAAGTAAATAAATAGATATTATGGTAAATAAAAGAGATTAATACAGGAGGAAACTATGGCGAATGTGGGAAGTAACCGAACCATAATAAGCAGGTCTAAACAACTGTTGGTTGGATTATTGGTTATAGGTTTTGGTTTGGCTATAAGTAGATTATTTTACTTTAGTATATTTATGGGTGATGAATTACAGCAAAAAGCCTATTCTCAACAGTTAAACGATACCACCATTTCAGCAAAGCGTGGTACAATTTATGATAGCAACGGCAAAACACTTGCCCAAAGTGCTACCGTATGGCAGGTTATTTTGGCACCAATATATTTCGAAAAAGATGAACAACGCACATATGTTGCACAACAGTTGTCAGAAATATTAGATATGGACCAAAAGGACATATACGAAAAGACAAAAGAAAAAAATTATTATTCTGTTGTAAAAAGACAAGTTGAAACAGCAGAAAAAGAAAAGGTGCTTAAATTACTGGAAAAGCTAGACGAGAAATATGACCTTGGCAATGTTATTGTTCTTAAAGAGGACTATAAGCGTTATTATCCTTATGGAGATTTTGCTTCAACAATTCTTGGTTTTACAGGCTCAGACGGAACAGGTCTAGAGGGTATAGAATATCAATATGATAATTATTTAACCGGAACCCCAGGAAGAGTCATTACTGCAAAAAATGCAGGTGGTACCGAAATGCCTTTTGAATATGAGCAGAAAATAGATGCACAAGACGGTAACAATATTCATCTTACTATTGATGAAAATATTCAACATATAATGCAAAAATATGTTCAGCAAAGCATAGAGGAAAATGGTGTTGAAAATCGTGCAGTAGCTATTATGATGGAGGTAGAAACAGGTGCAATAAAAGGTATGGCTGTAGAGGGCGGATATGACCTTAACTCTCCGTTTACCATTGCAAACGAAAAAGTTCAAACAAAAATAGACGCACTACCTGCAAGTGAAAAAGATGTTGCCAGAAGTGAAGCTCTTGCTACACAGTGGAGAAATAAAGCCATAGCAGATACCTATTATCCAGGTTCTGTTTTTAAAGTTATTACATCTTGTATGGGCTGGTCAGAGGGTGTTGTCAGCGACGATTCAATGTATAGCTGTTCAGGCTCTTATGTGCCTTTCGAGGGTGTTTCGCCTATCCATTGTCACAATACATCTGGTCACGGCACTCAAACATATAAACAGGCACTATGCAATTCCTGTAACCCAGCCTTTATGATGATAGGTCAGGCTGTGGGTACAGAAAAGTTTTGGGAGTATTACCAAGCCTTTGGTTTTTCAGAAAAAACAGGCATAGACCTACCGGGAGAACAATCTGGTATCTTCTTTGGCGACAGTGCCGAAGATATAGGCCCTACAGACCTAGCTGTTGCCTCCTTTGGTCAAGGCTTTGCAATTACACCAATCCAAATGGTTACTGCAATTTCAGCAGTTGCTAATGACGGTAAGCTAATGCAACCTTATATAGTAAAGGAAATTACAGATGCACAGGGGAATGTAGTAGAAACAAAAACCCCTGTTACAAAAAGACAGGTTATTTCAAAAGACGTTGCCAAAAAGGTTATTGAGGCAATGGAGGAAAACGCAACTAATGGTTCTGGTAAAAATGGTTATGTTGCAGGCTATAGAGTAGCAGGAAAAACAGGTACTTCTGAAAAACTTGTTTATAATTCAGACGGTAGCCAGCAATACATTGCTTCTTTCTGTGGCTTTGCACCAGCCGATAATCCACAGGTGTGCTTGTTGGTTTACTTTGATACCCCTACAGGAAACAGCTATTACGGAAGCTCTGTTGCTGCTCCTGTATTTGCTAATATTATGAACGAGGTTCTTCCTTACCTTAATGTTGAGGCACAATATACAGAAGAAGAGATTGCACAAATGGATACAACAGCGGATAACTATGTTGGTATGAATATCTCACAGGCAGAGTCAGCAGTACAACAGGGTGGTTATACAGCAGTTGTAATGGGTGAAGGTGAAACTGTTATTTCACAGGTGCCAACAGCAGAATCAAGACTGCCACAGCAAGGTACCGTTGTGTTGTATACAGATGAAGAAAGCGTATCAAAAGATATTGTTGAAGTCCCAGACCTTACAGGCTTATCTGTTTCAGAAGCAAACTATATGGCTTCTATGTATAATTTGAATATAAGTATAGTAGGCTCTAATGCAGAAGGTGAGGGTATATCCTACTCGCAGGATATAAAAGCAGGCTCAAAGGTTAAATCTGGTACTGTAATTTCTGTTAACTTTGAACAAGACAGTAATTATGGTAGTGGCGTAATGTGAAAATAATGGAGGTAAAAGAATATGAGTAATTATATGACAATAATAGCGGCAGTTGCGGCATTTGTTATTTCTTCCGTAATTGGTAAATTTTTAATTCCAGTGCTACACAAAATTAAGTTCGGTCAGCCTATAAGAGAGGAAGGCCCACAGTGGCACCAGAAAAAATCAGGAACTCCAACAATGGGTGGAATAATGTTTATTGTTTCTGCTGTTGTAGTTTCTTTAGTATGTTATTTAGCATTAGAAGCACTTACCCCAGGGGCAAGAGATTTTCAAGACCACCTAAAATTTTACGCAGGCTTGGTTATGGCTGTGCTATTTGGTATTATTGGTTTTGTAGATGACTATATAAAGGTAGTAAAAAAACATAACGAGGGCTTAACAGAAAAGCAAAAACTTGTTCTACAGTTTTTGGTGGCTATTGCTTATGTAATTACACTTGTTCTTGGCGGATGTAGCTCTACAACAGTTGTACCTTTTGTAGGCCCAATTAACCTTGGTGTGTTTTATTGGATTTTTTCTATAATATTAATTGTAGGTTTTGTTAATGCAACTAACTTAACAGATGGTCTAGACGGTCTGGACGGTTCTGTTACATTCTTTGTTTCACTTGCATTAATGGTTATTGCAGGCTTTGTAATAGACAACGGTATGTCTGTAATGTCTGCATCATTAGCAGGTGCTTGTTTAGGATTTTTAATTTGGAATTTCCACCCTGCAAAAGTATTTATGGGTGACACAGGCTCTTTGTTTTTAGGTGGATTTATATGTGCTATTGCATATGGAATGAATATGCCAGTGCTTATTATTCCACTGGGTTTAATTTATATTGTAGAAATGTTTTCTGTTATTTTACAGGTTGGTTATTTCAAATTAACACACGGAAAAAGATTATTTAAAATGAGTCCTATACATCATCATTTTGAAATGTGTGGCTGGTCAGAGGTTAAAATTGTTGTTGTATTCAGCATTATAACAGCTGTAATGGGTGTGTTAACATTTTTGTCAGTACTTTACACATATTCACAGGGTTAATTTATTATTAATGGTGGTGAGATAATGGAAAGTTTACAATATATAGCCCGAGAAAGAATAAAAGACCACCACAAAGAGATGGAAATAAAAGAAAGAGAAGCACGCAGACAAACAACAGCTACTGCCGACAGTGCTGTGTCAAATAAAGGTGTAAAAAAACGCTTCAAGGTCTTTTCTGTTCGTGGTGGTATGGATATGCCATTCTTCTTCCTTGTTATTTTACTTTTAGTTGTTGGTATGGTTATGATGTTTTCAGCGTCATACGCATATGCCTACTATACTATGGGAGATAGCTACTACTATTTGTTGCGACAGGCAGTTTTTGCTGTTATTGGGGTAGGTGTAATGATAGCTGTATCATTTTTTGACTATCATCATTTTCATAGACTTGCTTTAATTGTGTTGGCTATTGCCTTTGGGCTTTTGGTTTTGGTTTTATTTATGCCTGCTGTCAATGAGGTACATAGATGGATTAATTTAGGTATTTTTTCCTTCCAAGCATCAGAGGTTTTGAAATTTGCAGTAATTCTATTTTATGCACATTGGTCATCTATTTATTTTGAAAAAATGGACACTTTTAGATACGGTGTAATGCCAGCTGTAGCAATAGCTGTACCTTCCATTATTTTGTTAATAATGGAACCACACTACTCCTGTATTGTTATTATCGCTTTGTTGTTGGCTGTTATGATGTGGTGCAGTGGTGTAAAATCAAGATGGTTTGCAATAGGTGTAGGTGGCGTTGTATCTGTATTCTTAATTTTGCAAATGACAGGCTTATTAAAATACGCAATGGAGCGTCTAAAAGGCTGGGGTATGGCACTGGAACCAGATCTATCAACAGATATGCAGAATTTAGTATGGCAGACTAAAAATTCACTATACGCCATTGGCTCAGGTGGACTTACAGGTATGGGAATTGGTCAGTCAAGACAAAAATATTTATATTTACCAGAACCACAAAACGACTTTGTGTTTGCAGTAGTTATTGAAGAATTAGGACTAATTGGTGGTATAATAATACTTACTTTGTTTGCTCTGTTGGTTATTCGTGGTATACTGGTGTCATTAAGAGCAAAAGATAGATTTGGTATGCTTTTGGGTACAGGTTTAACAGCTCAAATTGGTTTACAGGTAGTGCTTAATATTTTGGTTATTACAGATACACTGCCAAACACAGGTATCAGCCTTCCGTTTTTCAGCTATGGTGGTAGTTCACTTGTAATGCTGTTAGCCCAAATGGGTATTGTTTTATCTGTTTCAAGAAGTGCAAATATAAATAAAACATAAATTATAAATAGAGCGAGGTTACCATAATGAGGGTATTATTAGCAGGTGGTGGCACAGCAGGGCATATTAATCCTGCCCTTGCTATTGCTGGTACTGTAAAGAGTAAGATTGATGGTTCAGAGATTTTATATGTTGGTGCAACAGGTGGTATGGAAGAAAAACTTGTGCCAAAGGCTGGTTATCAGTTCAAAAGCGTTAAAATAAGTGGATTTAAAAGAAGTCTGTCACCAAAAGCAATTATCCATAATATTACAACTGTTAAGCGAGCAGTTACAGCCAGTATGCAGGCAAAGAAAATTATTAAAGAGTTTAATCCCGATGTGTGCATTGGCACAGGTGGATATGTTAGTGGCCCTGTATTAAGGGCAGCCTCACAGCTTGGTATACCAACTATTATTCACGAGCAAAACGCTTTTCCTGGTGTTACAAATAAAATGTTGGCTAAAAATGCAAAGGTTGTTATGCTTGCTAACCCAGATGCTAAAGAGAGAATGGGCGGTAATTATAACTTTGCAATAACAGGTAATCCAGTAAGACCAGAAATTCTAAAGGCAGACAAAGAAACAGCCAGAAAGCAGTTAGGACTTGATGAACGTCCTGTTATACTATCCTTTGGTGGTAGCCTAGGTGCCAGAAAGATTAACGAGTCTGTTGCCGATTATATTGCTAGAAGCGGTAAAGATGGTCAATATCAAATTATTCACGCCTACGGTCAATACGGAAAGTGGTTTCCAGATTTGTTAAAGGAAAAAGGCTGTGAACATACTAATTGCGAAAATTTGGATATTAGAGAATTTATCCACGATATGCCAGTATGCCTAGCGGCAGCTGATTTAGTTGTTTGCAGAGCAGGTGCAATGACTATAAGCGAGCTACAGGCTCAAGGTAAACCAGCGGTGCTTATACCATCACCAAATGTTGCAGAAAATCATCAGTTTCACAATGCAATGACATTGGTAAATGCAAACGCAGCTTCTGTTATAGAGGAAAAGGACTTGACTCCTGAAAAGCTAATGCAGACTGTAGATAATATGGTAAAAGACCCTAAAAAGCTACAACAGTATTCACAAAATGCAAGAAAAATCGCTATAACAGATTCAAACGAGAGAATACTTGCTATTATAAAAAAAGTAGCAAAAAGATAAGTAAATATTAGCACAATTTAAGGCTTTCTGTCATAGAATATGACAGAGAGCCTGATGGGTTAATATAAGTACGCTACAAGCTGTGCATCCTTAACCTAACAGGTTTTACTGTTTTTATTACAGAAAGGGTGTAGAGCTTGGCAGAGTATATTATTAATGGTTGTCACAAGCTGAATGGTTGTGTTGAAATTCAGGGAGCAAAAAACAGTGCTTTGCCTATTTTGGCAGCATCCATTCTTTGCAGAGATGAGGTAATTATCCATAATTGTCCCCAACTTTCAGATGTGGACACAGCTGTTAAAATTCTACGTTATTTAGGCTGTATGGTTTACCGTGACGGAAATACTATAGTTATTGACAGCAATGGTATATACAGATGTGATATTCCAAATGAGCTTATGTGTAAAATGCGTTCCTCTATAATTTTTCTTGGAGCAATTTTAGGCAGAATTAAACAAGCACAACTGTCCTATCCAGGTGGGTGCGAGCTTGGCCCAAGACCTATAGACTTGCATTTGTCGGCCTTTACTCAAATGGGTATGACCTGTAACGATAGTCACGGAAAATTAGAATGTGATGCTGGTAAGGGTCTAAATTCAGCTAATATTACCCTGTCTTTACCAAGTGTAGGTGCAACAGAGAATATAATGCTTGGTGCTGTATGTGCTAAAGGAATAACAACTATTTCCAATGCTGCACGAGAACCCGAAATATGTGACTTGGCAGATTTTTTGAACAGCTGTGGTGCCAGAATAAAAGGTGCAGGAGAAAGCACAATCTATATTGAGGGTGTAAAGGCACTGGGTGGTACACAACATTGTATTATACCAGACAGAATTGTGGCAGGTACATATATGGCTTCCACTGCGGTTTGTGGTGGTAAGTTGCTTTTGAAAGGTGTTATTACATCGCACTTAAATGCTATTACCTCTGCTATTGAACAAAGTGGTTGTTTAATTGACTACACCTCCGAGGGTGTCTATATCTCATCAGATAAAAGATTAAAAAAATTAAGATTAATACGCACTATGCCATACCCAGGCTTCCCAACAGACGCCCAAGCACCTTTAATGTCAATGTGTTGCTTTGCACAGGGAACATCTGTATTTGTAGAAAATGTATTCGAAAACAGATATAAACATGTAAGCGAATTAAGCAAAATGGGTGCTAATATTTATGTTCACGACAGAGTTGCAGTGGTAGAGGGTGGCAACAAGCTTACCGGTGCAACGGTTGAAGCACGAGATTTGCGTGGTGGTGCTTCGTTAGTAGTAGCAGGATTAGGTGCAGAGGGTACCACAATTATTAAGGGGATAAACCATATTGAAAGAGGCTACGAAGATTTTGAAGTGTGTCTTAGTAATATAGGTGCAGATATTAAAAAGGTTTAGTAAAAAAAATTATCCATTGGTTGAATTGCATTAGATATAAATTCAACCAATGGACTACAGATAAATAGATTGAAGTAAGTAGATTGATAAATTAACTATAGGATACTTTATATATAATAACCCATACAGTGAGGGATGTTAAATGGATAAAGACAATAAAAATAATGAAAATATAAGGGGCGAAAGCAGAGAGTTCAAACACGGAGAACACCGTCGCAGAACATCAAGAAGCAGAAGATATACAAATAATAAAGTTAATAAGGATAATAAAAATAATAACACATCAAAAAATCAGGAATATAACAGTGCTAAGAATGTGAGTAATTACTCTGAAAACATAGAAAAGGACAACCTGTTTTTCTCTAATAGTTCAGTAAAAAGTCAAGTAAATGTTAGAACAAACAGGGCAGAGGACTTTTTTGAAAATAAAGATTATAAGCCTTGGGATAATGAAGATGATTTTAATAAGAGAAACCATACACCAAGAAATACATCAACTGCACCAAAAATAAGAAAAAAAGCCACCCAAAAGGGGTCAAAATTTAGAAGACTTAAAAATGGAGTAGGCAGAGTATCAAAAAGTGTATTAACCAGCAATGGCGAGGACGAAAATACCTTTTTATTAGATGAAAATGATGGATTAACAACAGGACTAAAAAATAATCGTAATAACAAGCGTTTGTTGGACGAGCTTAATAACAATAAAAAACCCCTAACAAAGGGTCAGCGTAAAGCAAAAAATATGTTTGTCTCAGGCTGTATTGTTTTGGGTGCTTTAATATTCGGTATAGTTTTGTCTTTAACAGTTTTGTTTAAGTGTGAACAGATTGAGGTAGTAGGAGTAACTAGATATGCTCAGCAGGATATTATCAAAGCCAGCAATCTTAATTATGGTCAAAATCTTTTTATAACAAATAGAGATAATGCAAGTAATTCTATTGAACAAAAATATCCTTATATAGAAAGTGCAGATATTACCTTTGCACTACCTAATAAATTTATTATATCAGTTAATGAGGCTACCCCCGAATATTATATTCAAAGTGGCACTAAGTTTTATATAACAAGCAAAAATAGTAAATTATTAGAAGAGGTAGCTAAAAGAGAGCTGGACATTCCAACAATTAAGGGTTGCAAGCTAAAAAATCCAAAGGTTGGGGCAGAGGTTAATGTAGAAAATGACAAGGTTACCACAGTTTTAAGCCAAGTAGCACAATGCGTTGCAAATAACGGGGTAACAGGAATAAAGGAAATTGACCTTACAGATATGTCAGGTATAGAGCTTAATTATCAAAACAGAATTACAATAGTAATAGGTATGCCAGAGTATATAGAATATAAATTCCGTACTGCAATGACTATAATCTATAACAAACTATCAGATACAGACATTGGAAAGCTGGATTGCTCTGGATTAGTAAAGGATAGAACAGACGGTAAATCTAATGCTTCATACTTTAGACCTAATAATTTGATAGTTGAGTCAACAGAGCCTGCAACTGAACCAACAACCGAATTTCCAGTAGAATACGCAACAGAACCTGCTACAGAGATAGAAACAGAAGATTTCACAGATTATATGGAATATCAAGATAGCAATGTGGAATATGTCGAAGATTATTCAGAAGATTATTCATATGACTATAATGATGAATATGTAGATTCACAGTCAGCAGAATAAATTACCTAATTTTAAGCATTACTACATAAAAACTACCCAATATTTTTGATTTTTCAAACAGTTACCAGTAGTTTATAAGGTATTGTATTATAGATATTTTTGCTGTTAATGAATATTCAAAAGTATTTTTATGGTCAAAATTATGACAAAAAGTAAAAAAATCATTAATTAATCCCATTAGGTTATTGAAATTTATGTGATAATGTGTTAAATTTATATGGTAAAAGTTTATTTGGGTATAGCTATATACTTTAGTAAAAAAATAACTCTGTTATATAGAGCTTAATACACAAACTAGGAGGATGTACGAAATGGCTTTTGAATTAGAAAAAGAGTTTAGCGATAATGTACCTGTTATTAAGGTAATAGGTGTAGGTGGCGGCGGTGGTAACGCTGTTAATCGTATGGTAAAAACAGGTGTAAGAAGTGTAGAGTTTATTGCAGTTAATACAGATGACCATGTGCTTCAGTTCTCTAGTGCAGGTCAGAAAATTCAGATAGGTGAGAAAATCACACACGGTAAGGGTGCAGGTTCAAAGCCAGAAATTGGTCGTGAAGCTGCTGAGGAAAATCGCGAGGAAATACAGGCAGTTCTAAAAGACACAGATATGGTGTTTATTACAGCTGGTATGGGTGGTGGCACAGGTACTGGTGCAGCTCCTGTTGTTGCTGAAATTGCACAAGAGATGGGTATTCTTACTGTTGCTATTGTTACAAAGCCATTTGCTTTTGAAGGTAAAAGAAGAATGGAGCAGGCAGAGCAGGGTATTGCTCGTCTAAGAGAGCATGTTGACTCACTAATCGTTGTTCCTAACGAAAGACTAAAGTTTGCAAGCGAGCAGAGAATTACACTAAAAAATGCCTTTGACCTAGCTGACGATGTACTTAGACAGGGTGTTCAGAGTATTTCTGACCTTATCCTTGTACCAGGTCTTGTAAACCTTGACTTTGCAGATGTAACAGCTATTATGAAAGAAGCTGGCTATGCTCATATGGGTATCGGATTTGCATCTGGTAAAGAAAAGGCAGAGGAAGCTGCTAGAATGGCTATCACAAGCCCACTACTAGAAACATCAATAGACGGTGCAAAGGGTGTTATCATTAACATTACAGCTTCTGCTGATATTGGTTTGGACGAAATTACACTTGCTTCATCTATGATTACAGACCAGGCAGATGCTGATGCTAACATCATTTGGGGTGCTGTTCTAGATGAAAATATGGAAGATGAAATGAGCGTTACAGTTATTGCAACTGGCTTTGCTGACAGCGATGCTTTTATTAAAAGCAACGAAGGCGGACGCCAAGCAGCAAAGAAATCAATGCCAAGACCAATGACTGACAGAAGACAAACCTACGCACAGCCAGCACCACAGGCACAGCCAACAAGAAAGCTAACAAACCAAGTTGACGATGATGACGATACTTACTATGACATTATGTCAATTTTTAGCCGTAAGTAATTTTTATAAAGATTAATATTTTTATAAAGATTAATAAATATCCAATAAAACGGAAGCACTTTTTAACAGGTGCTTCCTTTTTTGTGTGTAATACTAATCTTTGTTGGCTCTATGTCAATAGTTGGGGTAATCCCAAAATAAGAAAAGTAAAAACAGGCGATGGCACAAAGCTGTTGCCTGTCGTTGATTAGAGAAAATATGTATAATTCTATTTCTAAACCGCTTGAAGTTACGATAACCGTAAGCGTTGCGTTTAAGGACTTTAATTTTGTTGTTACAGCCTTCGGTAAAACCATTAGTAAATTTGGTAGTAAAAGAGTTAAGAATACCTGTAATCCAAGTAAGCATAGTTTTAGCACATTTGTGAAAAGACTCAAT
>JAXKHT010000130.1:0-13888 GCA_036549705.1 Acutalibacteraceae bacterium
ACCTGTTAAAGGTTTACCACCATTAACTACAAATTTATCCAAGGATTAACACTCCTAAAATACAATTTTTCTAACAATAATTTTCTAACAACAATTTAAGGCAACACCGCACAGCCATTACCTTAAACCTGCACTTAAAAAATAACCTAATTTCTTATACAAAAAATTTATTTACAATTAAATCTAATAAACTTTAACATATAAGTAAGTATGTCTGTAGCACAGGTCACACTTACCACATTTTATTATAGATAAATCTAGTTTATATCATAATACAAAGGAGAAAAATTGTCAACCAAAAATACAGCCTTGCAGTTGTATATATTGCAAGGCTGTGGGGAAATATTTTTATAACATTTTGCAGTGGTTATGCATTTGTTATAGTTTGTTTATCCGTTATTATTCCAATATTTTCTGTCAAGGCTTCTATACTGTACAGCCTCGGCTATATGGGTTGAATTTATAATTTCGCTGTTGTCAAGGTCGGCAATAGTTCTGGCAACCTTTAATATTCTGTCATAGGCTCTTGCAGATAAGCCCATTTTGTCAAAAGCCTTGCCTAACAGCTGTTTAGCTTTGTCGTCCATAGGACAGCATTGGTTTAGCAGTGCAGAATTTAGACCAGCGTTGCTTTTTATACCCGTACCTTTATATCGTTGGTGTTGAATAGCTCTTGCGGCGTTTACTCTCTTTTTTATCTCGGCAGAGCTTTCTTCTGGAGTTTCAGAGGTAAGGTCTGCAAATTCTACAGGAGGTACCTCTATATGAATATCTATTCTGTCCAGCATAGGGCCAGATACCTTTGATAAATATTTGCTTACAGCCTTACTGCCACAAATACAGTTACGAGCAGGGTGACCAAAATATCCACAAGGACAAGGGTTCATAGCTGCAACCAGCATAACATCACAAGGGTATGCTAATGTGCCACTTGCTCTTGAAATAGTAATTTCACCATTTTCTAAAGGCTGTCTTAAAACCTCCATAGCCATTCTTGAAAACTCAGGAAGCTCGTCTAAAAATAATACACCATTATGTGCAAGAGAAATTTCTCCAGGCTTTGGTATAGTTCCACCACCTGATAATCCAGCAGGAGAAACTGTATGATGTGGGGCTCTAAAGGGTCGAATAGTTATTAATCCGCTGTCTGATGACAACCGTCCTGCTACAGAATGAATTTTTGTTGTTTCTATAGATTCCTCAAAGGTCATATCCGGCAGTATAGATGGAATTCTTTTGGCAAGCATACTTTTACCAGAACCAGGGGTTCCCACCAGCAAAATATTATGCATACCAGATGCGGCTATTTCTATAGCTCTTTTTGCTTCGCTTTGTCCTTTAACCTGTGAAAAATCAGGTAGAATAATGTTGTCATTATGCTTTATTGTTTCGGCTGTGGCTGGCTTTATTATTTTTCTGCCACATAAATGCTCAAAAAGCTGATTCAGACTTTTAACAGCATAAACATTAATGCCCTTTACAATAGATGCTTCGTTTATATTTGCGTAAGGTACATATATATGTTCAAAGCCAAGCTCTTTGGCTTTTATAACCATTGGCAATACACCTGTAACACCACGAACCATACCAGACAGAGAAAGCTCTCCTACAAAAACAGATTTACTAATATCGGCTAAAAGCTGACCGCTGAATTTTAGTAAAGCAATTAAAATAGGCAGGTCATATACAGGTCCTTCTTTTTTTCTGTTGGCAGGTGCTAGGTTAATTGTTATTTTGCCTTCGGGTATTTCAAAACCACAATTCCGTATTGCAGAGCGAACCCTGTCCCTGGATTCTTTTACAGAGGCATCTGGCAGACCTACAATGTCAAACCCAGGGAACCCTATAGCCACATCTGCTTCTACCTTTACCAAAAAGGTTTCCATTCCCAATATTCCCATACTATTGCTACAGCAAACCATACTATTCGCCTCCGTAAAAAGTTAGAATATCTATAAAATAATATTAACACAGCAAAAATGGGTATTCAATAGATAATTAGGTAATATTGTAGAAAATTGTAAGATTTTTTGTTTGTACAGCACAAAGATTACTGCTGTAATAAAAAATTTTTTAATTTTATTACATAATGAATTGACTATTTACATTTTTTAGGGTATGATTATTCTAGTATTATTTAACTGGGTGGGGTGCGTTGTGAATTTGTTGAATAACGATGCACAAAACCATTGCGATTTGGAACAGTTAGCTTTGTTAGCACAGAAAAATGATGATGAATCGTTTAATGCTTTGGTGGACGGTTTTTTACCTGTTATTAAAATAAAAGCAAGTAAATTTACACAGGTAGAAACTGATGACCTTGTACAGGAAGGGCTTTTAGGGCTTTGGAGTGCAGTGCAAACCTATGACAAGGAAAAGTCTGCGTCTTTCAAAACCTATGCCAATAAATGTATAAATAATAGAATGATTACAGTTGCAAGTAAAATTAAAGGCAAAAAGCACATTCCAAGGGAATTAATAATTTCACTGGAGGATAGTAATTTTACTGAGATTACTGGCGGTTTAAGTCCGGAACAATCTATGATAGACCGTGAAAGTTACTTGGGTATGATAAAGCGTGTTAAAAGTTTGCTTTCAAGTACCGAGTTTTCTGTGTTGGGGTATTATCTTGCTGGATATTCCTATGAACAAATAGCAAAAAAATTGGGAACAAACGCAAAGGCTGTTGATAATGCGTTGCAAAGAATAAGGTGCAAATTAAAGCATTAATATATGTCCCAAATAGCTTATATAGCAGAGCATTGCCTATAATAAGGCAAAGGAAACGGTGCGACTCCGTTTAGGGGCAAAATCATTTATTAAGAGAGGTATCCTCAAATGTACGAAGACAAGAATTTAACTTGCAAAGACTGTGGTAACGAGTTTGTTTTTACAGCAGGAGAGCAGGAGTTTTACGCTGAAAAAGGTTTTGTAAACGAACCACAGAGATGTAAGGCTTGCCGTGACGCTCGCAAGAACAACAGCAGACCACAAAGAGAAATGTTCTCAGCTGTATGTGCTGAGTGTGGTGCTGAAACTCAGGTTCCTTTTCAGCCAACAGAGGGCAGACCTGTATACTGCAAAGAGTGTTTTGCTAAGAGAAGATAATTTTATTTTTTAATTTTTATAGACTGGGGCTTTTTGGATGCCTTAACAAGACTTGAATTTTTTAAGATAAACTTTATTTTACTTAAATACCGGTACAGAAAAACCGTCGTGGATTTTACCACGGCGGTTTTTTGCCATTTGTTGTTTGTTGTGTTGCGAATTATGAAAGTTTGTTAATTTGGTTATGCGTTTTTTATGTAATTATTTTCATTTTATAGATTTTATTTTGTGGGTAATATAAGCTTAATTTCAAAAATAATCAAGTATTTTCTATAAAATACCTTGTTAAATATTTTTTGCTTTTATCATTATATACAAAATTAGTGAATGGTATGGAAATATAGCAAAAAATTTGATATACTATAAAGGTAATGACTGAATTGAAATTCAGAAACAACTTACTTGCAGAAATTACAAGTTTTAATAAATACTACACACGGAGGTTGCTAAAATGAGAATAGGAATTTATGGCTATGGCAATTTAGGAAAAGGTGTTGAAAATGCTGTTAGTAAAAACCCTGATACAGAGTTGGTAGCAGTTTTTACTCGCCGTGACCCATCAACATTGAATATTGCAACAGAAAATGTGCCTGTTGTTTCTACTAATGACCTTGATAAGTGGACAGATAAAGTAGATGTTATGATTATTTGTGGCGGTAGTGCTACAGATTTGCCAGGTATGACACCTATGTTGGCTGAAAAGTTTAATGTTATAGATTCATACGACAATCATTCCAATATACCAAACCACTACAAAGCAGTTGACACTGTTGCTGTTAAAGCAGAAAAAACAGCTTTAATTTCTTGCGGTTGGGACCCTGGTATGTTCTCTATAAATCGTTTGTACGCTAACGCTGTTTTGCCAGATGGTAACGACTATACCTTCTGGGGCCGTGGCGTTTCACAGGGTCATTCTGACGCTATTCGCAGAATTGACGGTGTTTTAGATGCTCGTCAATATACAGTACCTGTTGAGTCTGCTGTTGAGCGTGTAAGAAATGGAGAAAGAGCAGAGTTTACAACAAGAGATAAGCATAAAAGAGAGTGTTATGTTGTAGTAAAAGACGGTGCAGACAAAGAGGCAATCCGTCAGCAAATTGTAACAATGCCTGCATACTTTGCTGACTATGACACAACTGTTAATTTTATATCAATGGAAGAAATGAAGAAAAACCACGCAGGCTTACCACACGGTGGCAGTGTTATTCGTACAGGTGTAACAGGTACAAATAATCAGCATAAGCAGGTTATTGAATATAAATTAACTCTTGATTCTAACCCAGAATTTACAGGAAGCGTTCTTGTAGCATATGCAAGAGCTGTGTACCGTATGGCACAGCGTAAGGAATATGGTTGCAAAACAGTATTTGATGTTGCACCAATAGACCTTGCAGTTGCTTCCAGAGAAGACGCTATAGCACATATGCTATAATGAAATATTGTTAAAATAGAAAAATTACTTGGTATATTTTCACTGCTAAGGGTAGTATGGTATAGTACCCCTTAGCAGTGGTTATATATTAATTAAATAGAATTGCCATTGAAATTAAAAAATCCCAGACTGTGTTGTGAAAACGGTCTGGGATTTTTATGCTATTATTTACTATTATTCTTGAAATGATATATTAATTGTACCAATGCCACCATTGATTTTTATATTGTTGTTACCGTTTCCGATACTACCAACAGAAACAGAGTTATTGTTAATGTTAATTGTTCCAATACTGTTTTTAATGTCAAACTTATAATCACTTTGGTTACCCATTAATGTTAAGCGGGAATCTCCAATGCCAAATTTTAAATCATTATTGCCAATTAAAGCAGTTGTCATATACAATGTTCCTGCTCCTAAATCTAAAGATAGATTATTAAGTGTTCCACCATTAACATTAATTTCTCCTGCACCACCCTTAATATCAATATCTTTATAGGCATTAATATTACCAAGGTCGGCTTTTCCTGCACCAAGTTTTAGCTTTATACTATTTGCAGAGATAGAGTTCGCAGTTAATTTTGCTGCACCGGTTTCAATGTTAGCAGTTTCAAAAACTGTGCCATCAGGTATGCATAGTTTAAGCATAGCACCGTTATAATTAACTGAATTATGTGATTTTTCAATAATAGTAAGAACCCCGTTATTTTCTGAAATAGTAATATTTTTTAGGTTGCTCTCAACAGAGAATTCCTTACCTTGCTGGATTGTAAAATCTGCGGCGTTAATTCGTATGTCTAAAGAATGAATGTCAGATGTTACTTTTTGTGATTTTAGTTCGCCTACAGCGGAAGTTCTATTGGCACACGCAGCCAACCCTAATACAGATACAGCAATTATTCCTATAATAATAAACTTTGTCATATAAATACACTCCTATAAATTTTGTTTTTTCTTTGGTATGTTAATTTTAATTTAAGCTATGTAAGAGTTAAAAATGTCTGTCATTTTATCTGCTTCCGATGATATAAACAGAGATATATAAATTCCCTCTTTTACTACACTGCATTTTTTTATGATTTTATATTCCTCAGGTAAATATTCTTTGCATTCTTCTAGTAATTTATCATAATGATTTTGCAATCTGTCACGGATTGTATTTGCTTCTCCCTCGTCCATAGCTTCAATAATAATAATCTCATCTTTTGACAAGGAATCTGTTGCCACACATCCGGCAAAATATGCTATGTAAGATTTATCTATGCCATACAACACATCTAACTGGTCTTCAGATATATTACGCATATCTGGCAAGGTGCAATCCTTTTTTATTTCAGCTAATATTTTTTCAGGCGTAGACTTATTTTCCACTTGAGAAGTGCTTGGGGCAGTAGAAACCTGACAGCCACACAATCCAAGTATAAGGGTAAGGCTTAAAATTAAAGCAAAAAACTTAACGGTTCCTTTATTTTTCATATAAAACCTCTTTTCTTATAAAATCATCACAAAGACTGTTTAATAATACAAGTACAACCTTGTGTGGTGTTGACTTAATTTTATTAAAATAATTTTACATTGTCAATGTGTAAGAAAAGTTTAAGAATTTATTCAAATTTTAAGTTTTTGTAAAGTTTTGTAAATTTATGCAAAGTTTAAGATTTTAGTATTACTGTGTTTTGAAAACATTTTGCAGATTATTAGCACCAATGTTATATATACTGTAAAATTCCTTTGTTTCACTTACTCTGTAAACGGTGCTTTTATGCTTTTCCAGCAATTTGGTTATTGCATAAAGGTCTATCCATATTTCGTTGTCACATTCCTTTTGGCTTTCGTCAAAAATTAATTCAATCCCTAAATGAAGATGACTGGTTTCTATATTATTGGTGTTTTCTGTGGTGCTGTAGCCTGTTCTGCCAACATAGCCTATAACCTGACCTGCTGTTACAGTACACCCTTCTGATAAATCTGGGTGAAAAGGACGATTTTGTCGTAAATGTGCGTAGTAATAATATCGTTTTTTGTCGGCACTTCTTATGCCTATTCGCCAACCACCATACTGATTCCACCCCATAACCTCTACAGTTCCACCCTCAATAGCTATAACAGGTGTGCCAGTTGCAGCCATAAGGTCGTGACCAAGATGCCGACGATTATAGCCGTAGCTTCTGCTTGAACCAAAATCGTCATAATGAGAAAACGGAAAAGTCTTAGCTATAGGGGAGAATACACACAAGCCATAATTTTTAACAGTTGTAGTTTTGCCCTGACTGTCAGTAAATTCTTCATTATACCAGCCTGTAAAGCCCTCCAAAACAGCACTGTATACCGAGTGATAATAGCTGTAGTACTGCATATTTTTGGTAATATTGTTTATTGCTTCACCATTTTGTAGCTGTTCTACCAGCTTGGTCATATCTGATTCTTTGTATTTTGAAAAGTCGCCACCATATTTTGCACCAAGATAAGCTAAAATCTCTATCCAGTTAAGTGTAACTTCTTGTTTTTCCTTGTGAGATTTTATGTCATAATCCAAAGCCTTTTCCAAAGCACTATAGCATACATTAAATTCTGCATACTTTATAAAAGAGGTATTTTCACAGTTAGTAACCCCTGTAAAAACTAAAAATATTGTACACAATACAGCAACCGCAGTAATAATTGATATTATTTTTTTAATAACTGTCACCACCAAAAAATATTTATACATACCATAGATATGCGTCGTTTTAGGTGGTTATTCAGTCTGCTTGTATTAAACAGATGAGCACCAATTAAAAACCTTGTTGCTTCTAATTGGTGCTTATTATTAGTGTTAAATATCTTCTATTAAATTGCTACTGTCACTAATTTGCGACAGCTTTCGTCTTATTTGTCTGGTGCGAACTCCTACAAGTTTGTCTAAATCCTCGTTAACTTTATTTATATGGTTTTTGGTATCTTCAAGTACGCTACCAAAGGTGTCAAATTCTTTTTTTACATCTCTTAAAACATTCCATACCTCTGCACTTCGTTTTTGAACAGCAAGAGTCTTAAAGCCCATTTGTAAGCTGTTAAGCAATGCTGCCATAGTGCTTGGTCCTGCTATGTTAATTTTGTAAAGTCGTTGCAATTCTTCTACTAAACCACGGTTAACAACCTCAGAGTATAATCCCTCAAAGGGTAAAAACATAATGGCAAATTCTGTTGTGTTAGGTGGGTCTATATATTTGTCGCTTATATCCTTGGCTTCTTTCTTTATGGTAGATATAAGCTGTTTTACTGCTATGTCAACAGCAGTTTTATCCCCTGTATCCTGTGCGTTTAGCAGTGCTTGATATGTGTCCCCAGGAAATTTAGAATCAATAGGTAAATATACAAAGGAGTTATTATCGTTTGGCAACTTTACAGCAAATTCAACAGGATTGCGTGTTCCTTTTTTAGTAACTATATTTTCTGCATATTGTTCAGGGGATAGTATTTCTTTTAGAATAGCACCAAGCTGAATTTCTCCCAATATTCCTCTTGTTTTAACGTTAGATAGCACCTTTTTCAAATCTCCTACACCAGTTGCCAAAGCCTGCATTTCGCCCAAGCCTTTGTACACCTCTTGTAGTCTGTTGCTTACCTGTTCAAAGGAGTCTGTCAGCTTTTGGTCAAGAGTTTTCTGCAATTTTTCATCTACAATGCCACGCATTTCGTCAAGTTTTTTATTGTTGTCGGTTCTTATGGCTTCTAGCTGTGTATTAACAGTTGTACGAATTTCCTTTAACCTGTTTTCGTTTGTTTCTGTAAATTTTTCAAGCCTATTTTCAATATGTGTCAGCTTAGTGTCATTGCTTTTATGTATTGTGTTAAGCTGTTGTTCAATGGTAGTTCGTATGGAGTCCAGTTTGCTGTCAACTGTGTTGCGAACAAATTCCAGTTTGTTTTCATTTACCGCTGAAAAATTATCCAGCTTTTGTTCAAGTGCCTGTAAGCGTCGGTTTTGCTCTTTGTCAGAAAATTCCTGTTGTTCTCTTAAAATGTCTGATATATTTTTAATTGAATTTACTGTAGTTGTGGAGATTTCTATTCTGTTTTCTCTGTTTTGCTGTGTGATATGCTCTTTAATGCTTGACAGGTCGTTGCTTTTACCTATAGTTTTAAGTTTAAATAGCAAAATAATGTTCACTATTAAAACTATTAAGGTTAAAGAAATACATATAATCTGTAAAATGTCCAAAAAATATCCCTCCTGTAATGATAACTCTAATAAGAGTATATTATTACAGCAGGGATAAGTCAATATTATATAGAGTTACTGTCCTGTTTTATGGACAGTAAAAGGTGGTTTTTATAACTTTTTCGCAATTTTCAGGGGAGTATAAAAAGCTATCTATATGTTTTCCGTTAAAAAAGTATTTTGGTGGTGCTGGTTTATATTTTTGCTCAAAGGTATCTATAATAATCAATTTAATTTTCATTCGTTCAGGAATAATGCTTTTAATGTATACACTTGCCTGATGCCCGGGAAGAACACCGTCTTTCTTTTCGGCAAGTCCTGCAAGATTTGGAGTAAGCTCTATAAAAGCACCATATTCTTCTACAGAACGCACTATGCCTGCAACGGTTTCTCCTGAATTAAAATTGTTGGCGTTTTCTTGCCAAGTTCCAAGTAATTCCTTGTGAGTAAGGCTGATTCTACCGTTTTCTATATTCTTAACAATGGCCTTAATATTCATACCAACAGTAAATCTTTCTTTTGGGTGGTCAATTCGTGAAACAGATATGGTATCAATAGGCATTAAAGATACTATGCCACAGCCTATGTCTGCAAAAGCACCAAATGGCTCAAGATGTGTTATTCGTGCATTAATAACATCACCTTTGTTTAGCTTGTTTATGTATTGTTGCATACATCTTTCTTGTGCTTTACTGCGTGACAGCATAGCAATGGTGTTACCCAAGGGGTCTTTTGTAAAACCTGTTATTATAAAGGATACAGGTCGGTTAACTCTGGAAATTATGGCAATATCTCTAACAGAGCCTTCTTTTATTCCCAATGCTCCATCTTCTCTGGGTATAATTCCCCTTATACAGCCCATATCTACAATTAAATTATGCTGTGCATCACATAACATAGCCCTTGCTTCCAGTATTTTTTCATCAAAATAGGCGTCATTTAATGTGGAGAGGGATTTGAAATATTTTGAGTTTTCTGGTTTATCTATAAGTATTCCCTCTGGATAAAATTCTATCATTTTCTTGCCTCCTAATTATTACAGCTAAGAAATTATATGTTTGTTTTATAACTTTTATGCTGTATATTTCAAAAGAGGTTATTGATGAGTAATTTTATATATTGTTTTTTATAGGGCAGTGGTGGTTGGTGCAATATTTGCAGTTGGAGTTTATGTCTATGCAATATATATAAATCGCATTCATCACAGCAAATTGGAATTAAGTTGCCGTTTTTATCGTAGTGTTCTCCATTACCTAAACAGTTTTTTCCTAGATTTGTTGGATTAAGAATAATTCCACTAATATCTGTAATCATATGTATCACCAGAATATATTTAAGATAATATTTATCTAAGTTATAATGCTTACGGTGATAAGTAATGGACACAAGAATAAAAGAACTTAGAGAGGACAATGACCTTACTCAACAGCAAATAGCAGACAAACTTGGTATTACACAACGAAAATACAGCTATTTGGAAACAGGCACACAACAGCTAACTGATGAAATACTTGTAAAGCTTTCAAAGGTATATAATGTTACCACGGATTATATACTAAGGTTAACAGACAAACCTAATCCATAATACTAAACTTTTAATTGTGTTAATTATTAATAGTATAAATATTTAGCCCAGTTGTACAGTTATTCGTACAACTGGGCTGTTTTTATCAAAGCAATAGCTTTATATGAGGTTTGAAATTTATTATTATTTTTTGAAATTTATATATCCTACATTTTCAAAAGTTTTATAATTGTATGAATATATTTCATCAGCTGATACAATGTAGAAGAAATTGTCAATATATAAGCCACGAGTATTTACATCGTTAGGAGTGATTTGTTCTAGGTCATATTCTGACATCTCTAGTCTTTTTAATGATGTAAATGTTTTATTTTCTTCATCATATTTAAATAGATGATAGTATTCCTGTAAAACATCACCGCCAAAGTCGTCTGAGTTATATATAATAAAAGGAATACCTATAATTTTTCTTTCAACATCAACAAATATTGCTTTGTGGTCGTGTTCGGCCATAGAGTATGAATTTTCATCTGCAAAAATAAAGGTTGAAATTTCTGTTACATTTGTTTTGTCAGTAACATCAAACATTGTCAGCTTTAAGCCGTTGTCTATGCCAGATTCAGGGTCAACCTCTCTGCCAAAGCCAAGTAGAAGATTATTTCCAAATGGGTGTAAATATTCAGAAAAACCAGGGATTTTTAGCTCTGACAAAATTTTTGGAGAAGTAGGGTCTGAAAGGTCTACAGTAAATAATGGGTCTGTTTGGCGGAATGTTACAAAGTATGCAATATCTCCGTCAAATCTTACGGATTTTACATTTTCACCGTTTGCTACGTTTTCAGTTTTTCCTACTAATTCAAGGTTGCTGTCAAAGATATAAAGACCAGCGGAAGTTACATTGCTAATAGAGTTATACATTCCGCTATATGTTTGGTTTCTTTCTGTTACAACTCTAAAATATCCGTTATGCTCATCCATAGAGAATTGATTTAGTAAATATCCGTCAACTATAAAAGAGCCATTTTCAGCTATTTCTGTGCCATCTATTGAAAATCTTTTTATTTGAGTTTTTCTTTCGTTGTCTTTGTAATAGCCAGATGTAACATAAATATTTTTCTGAGAAGCATATACCTCTTCGTTAGAGCCTAAAACAGAGCATATATCTGCAAAATCATCAGATGAATTAAGGTCTATTGATGCTATAGTAGTATATGAAATAACATCTACATCTTCACTAATTATAATTGAGTCAGCAGGAACACAGTTTGTTGTACCGTTAATATTGTAAGTAGGACAGTAGCTTTCAGGCTTATTTTTTTCAATTTCTGAATAATTGCGTATTGTATAGCCTGTAGTAATGTAAAGTACATTGTCAATGCGTCTAGAAGAACGGTAGTTACCAGATTGAGTAAGTGTAGATTCTTTTACTGGTTTGCTTATGTCTGACAAATCGTAAACTGCAACATAGGTTATAGCATTTTCTAAAGTAGTACCAAAGTAATAACTGCTGTAGTCTACATCGCTGTAAATATCATCTTCATCATCTGTAGGGGTGTATGCCTGTGCTATAATAGAAAGTTTATTTTCGTAAATGAACATTTCTATGTTGCCAAATTCAAGGTCATTATCATTAAGGTCAATAGTAGCAACTAGCTTTGGGGTACCATTGTTTGGTTGGGTTATATAAATTGTAGTTCCGTATAAAGAATAAATATATTTTCCGTCTGTTTTTACAGCGTCAGCTTCATCAACACCACTAACCTGTAGGTTTGTTTCAGAAAATTCTGTAGTTGTGTTGGAAGATTGTAAGTTTACAGAATCAGAGCCTACTGTATCTTGCGTAACAACATCTTCTGTAACAGCATCATTTTGTGACATATCAGGTGCAGCGTTAAAAACAACATCGCCATAAAGATAATTATATTTTTCCTCACTTTCTTCTACAATAGTGTTTACAGCTTTATAAATGTCATTATATGCACTTACATCGCCGTGTTTAACAGGAATATTTGTAGAAGGTGGAGTGTTGTTAATAGTAAATATACTTGTTACAGCAATAAATAAGGCACATAAAGAAGACACGCAGGCAGAAATAACAGCCCTGTTATTTCTTCTTTTTACTCCACCTAAAAGCTCCTCTACAGAATCTGGAGAAAGCTTGTCTGTAGGTTCTAATGTGTTAGTGCGACTATGTATTTTATTTAGTAAATCCTTGTTATTCATAGTAAAACCTCCTTGATAAAATGGTTGTTTTTTGCAATATTATTTTTAGGTGTGTTTGAAAATAATAATTGTTTGTAATATTTCAAATAGCTTTTAGTATTGCAATATAGTTCTTAGCTTTTCTAAGGCTCTGGAATAGCGTGAACGCACAGTGTTGCTGTTAATTCTTAAGATTTTAGAAACCTCCTTAGAATTGTAACCACCAAAAACAGTAAGAGAGATAATCATTCTGTCTTGGTCAGATAATGTAAGAAAAGCGTTTCTTAAATCTATACCTGTATCAAGGTCGCTAAAATATTCTAAAGAAAGCTCTGTGTCCTGTGGTGGGTTTTTGTAATAGTCTTTCATTTTGCGTTTGCATTTTGCAGATAATATCTTAAAAAACCACGCCTTAAAACATTCCTCGTTTTTCAAATTACCAATAGTGCGATAAGCATCTATAACAGCCTCGCTTACACAATCTTCAGCGTCTTGCTTACTTCTTAATGTAAATAAAGCGTATTTATACAGTTCTTTGTATATACTGGAATACAGCTGTGCAAAACTGTGTCGGTCGCCTTTTTTTGCAGCCTTTACAAGGCTCTTAAAGTCATCACCCATATTCCTACCTCCATCAATTTATATTTGTTAGATACCGCTATGTAAAATATTGCTGATACACTTTGCAATAAATATAGTAGATTTTATACCATTTTATTTAACCCAAATATGTATACTATAGGTTAAAATAGCTTTGGTACAACTTTATCAAAACCGGTTTACATAAATTAAGTGTATAATTTTTCCTGAACTGTTGCAAGAAAATAAAAAAATTTTATATTTTATTTTTTAATGTATAATTTAGGGTGCTAAATGATAAAAATATTGTAGTTAAAATGGGGGTTAAGGGGTGTTTTTTTATATGTTATTTATTAAAAAAGTGGTTGACAAAATAGGCAGGATTGTGTTAGTATTATGAATTGTTGGGAAGTGTGTGATTTAGTAAATTTTACAGAAAAACAGCTGTAAATTATAACTAAAAACACAATAAAAACCACCACTGTTGTAATGAATTTGCACAACAGTAGATATTTGCTGTTAAATGTACCTATAATAATTGGTGCATTAACATATAAAAAAATTTTTATGTTTGAGGAAAGGAGGAGAACTATGCCTACATTTAATCAGTTGGTTAGAAAAGGTCGTCAGGTTACAGAGAAGAAAGCTAAGGCTCCTGCTCTACTAAAGGGTTGGAACTCAAAGAAGAGAGTTGCTATCGACCAGAGCTCACCACAGAAGAGAGGCGTATGTACTGCTGTAAAAACTGCTACACCTAAGAAGCCTAACTCAGCTCTTAGAAAGATTGCCAGAGTAAGACTATCAAATGGTATTGAGGTAACTTCATACATTCCAGGTG
>JAXKHT010000131.1:0-6241 GCA_036549705.1 Acutalibacteraceae bacterium
CCTTTATTATAGAGCCATTTTTTTATTACTTTTTAGGCCCTATTTTTCTACACCCCAACATTTATTATAGAGCCTTTTAAAAATCAAGCAGGACTTTCTTCATTTGAAAGCCCTGCTTTGTCTACGGTCTGAGCTGGGACAATTTGTCCCAGCTACTTTTTATCTAATCCATATATTGATAGATTGTTCTGTGATTATTCTTACACTTATTAAAAATTAAGCTTTTTCAACAGTTAACACATTTGTTGTTTTATTAAAGCTAAATTTGTATGTACCTCCACTTGCGATTAAAGTAACAGGTGTGATGTAGTTTCCGTATAGAGTTTTAGTACCCTTATCTGTTATTTTTACACCTGCTGTCAAGGCTTGTCCGTAGTTATACAGCTTAAAGGAATATGTTCCCTCTTCCAAATCTACAGTACCTACTGCAACATTGTCAGTACCGCCATTGTCATCTAAAACTAAATCAAAATCACCTGACAAATGAATATCATTGTTAGCTTCATCTTTAGCAGGGATATGATTAATAAGTAGCTTATTAGTTGCAGTATTTAAAGTGAATGTATATGTACCGCCTGTTGCAACCAAAGTTAAGCTCGAAGCATACTTACTGTTAAATGACAATGAACCTGATGTCTTATCGTTTACTGTTTTACCGTATCCAAAAGCCACACCGTCAATGGACAATTTGAAATTATATGTTCCAGCCTCTAAATAGGTTGTACCTATTGAAAGTGTACGCCCCTTGACTGGGGTTAGAATTGTGTTAAGGTCACCTGTTAGGTACTCTTTAGGTAGGTTACTGTCGTGTTTAATAACCAATGCATTAGTATCTGTATTTACTTGGAATGTATAAATGCCAACTGTTGCTTTTAGAGTCATATAACTATTAAATGTAGATTTAAATGTTAAACCACCTGTTGTATTGGTAACTGTTTTTCCGTAACCTAATAGTGTACCATTATTATTTAGTTTAATTTTATATGTACCGGCTTGTAAAGCAATTTTACCGTTAACCTTGTTTGTACCACAGGTTGATAGTTTCATTTCTATGTCACCTGTTACATAGTAGTTGTTTGTTGTTGGTTGTTCTGTACCTGTTCCGATTATTTCAAAAGTGCTTACTTTTTTACCAGCATAGTTACCAATACCTGTTATAGTAATTTTACCTGTTCCAACATTTGTGTTGTTAGTATACGCTATTGTATAATCGGTGTTTTCTTCAAGGGTTTTATCTCCGTCAGTTACAACAACCGCAGGGGTTAATTGACTACCTGTATAATCAACTTTTGTTGGGTGGCTTATTTTTAAATTGTTAATCTGTCGTGGAGATACTGTATATGTTATTTCCACGGTACCAGTGTAGTCACCTTTACCACTAATTTTAGCTGTATATTCACCTATATTTATAACTTTTGAAATTTCAGTTATTTCATAATCCACATCGCAAACTAACAATTTATCATTGTCTTTTATAACAGGATTTACAGAGTGTTCATTGCCATTATAGTTTATAGTTGGAATAGTAATATCCAAAGATGAAATATCTGTTCTTGCCAAGCTTGTTACAAACTCGTATGGTGTTGCATAATCTTCATCTGGATAATAACTAATAGTTATACAACCGTTCTTGTCTGTAGTAATCTGCTCAATATACAATAAGTTATCACTATTTAATACATCTTTTGTTTCTTTTGTTTTAACAGAGTAGAAATTGTAAACCTGCTCTGGCATTAGTCCACTAAATGTTGCAGTTTTTATTGTGGCTGAACCTGAAGACACAGTTTTTAGTGCGGTTGAATGTGAAGGTACAGTTTTCGTTTTGGTTGAACCTGAAGAAACTGCAGTAGATTTTGATGTTTTGTTTATATTGGTGATGGTTGGTAACGTAAGTTCAATTGGCTTTCTACTAGCAGTTGTTGTTCCGTTACCTAGTTGTCCAGCACCATTGTATCCCCAAGTATAAACCGTTCCGTCTTTACATAAAACAATAATGTGGTTAGCACCCATACTTACAGATACAATATTATTCATTATATAAGTTGGAAAAGCAATTTTATTAACAGTAGTTTCATTACTAATTAATCCATGGTAATTGCTTCCCCAGATATATAAACCACCATCTTTTGATAGTGCAGAACTGGTACTAGTACCAAGACTTGTTTTAGCTACATTGTTCGCTATTCTAAATTTTTGTGAATTATTATAATAAATCGAATTATTTCCTAGTTCTCCACTTGAATAACTTCCCCACATATATAAACTTCCATCTACAGTTATAGCAGAACTATACCTGTTTCCAAGGTCAACACTATTTACATTTCCCATTACTTTTACAGGTAAACGACATCGGATTTCATTGCTTAATTTTCTGTCTATTTCATAAGATCCATTGTCTCCCCACATGTAAAGTTCATTATCAGTTGTTATAGCTGCACTATGTACTTCACCAAGACTTACAGACTTTATTTCTTTTTTTATTTCTTTTACTTCTACAGGAGCAGTACTATAAGGAGATTCCCCACCAAGACCGAGTTGTCCGTATCGATTATCACCCCATATATACAAACTACCATCTTCTTTTATTGCTGCACTAGTATCTCCTCCAAGGCTTACTTGAATTACATCATCTAAAACTTTTACAGGTTTTAGGCTATATGTGAGTGTACAATTACCAAGTTGTCCATAATAGCTTGCACCCCACATATATAAGCTTCCATCTTTTTTTATTGCTGCACTATGATTTTCACCTAAACTTACAGATTCTACATCATCCATAATCTTAATAAGTCTACTACTGTTTGTAAGGGTTCCGTTTCCAAGTTGTCCCCAATTGTTATAGCCACACATATACAAGCTTCCGTCTTTCATTACTACAGCTGTAACATTTTGTCCTGCTTCTATCTGTTTAACCTCTCCAATTGATGTAAAATCGTAATTTATATTCGATAGATCTGCATTATATTCAATACCATTACCAGTAAGGGAAGGTGTATTATCACGAAGTTCTATTTCGTTAATAAAAATGCCATTATCAGTATCATCCCAAACAAAAGCCTTTCTATCTGTTATTATAAATCCAGTACCTATAGTAGAAACAACACCATCCCAAAGCTTAGTAGGTTCAATACCTTTATATGTATATAATGTTCCATCTACTGTTATCATAGAGCAGTAAGAATATTTTAGACTAACCGAGTCAATATTATCAGCAATTTTTACAGGTTTTGGTACAGGCTTTAATTGGTTTAAATATGTTTCCTTACCTAGCAAACCGTATCGATTGTTTCCCCATAGATATAGGCTTCCATTTTCTGTTATTGCTGCACCATTAGAGGTTCCCAAATCTACTGATTTTACATTGGTCATTATTTCAACTGGTTTATAACTATCTTCAGTTATATTATTTCCAAGTTGCCCGCTGGAATTACGTCCCCAAGTGTATAAAGTTCCAGTTTCAGTTATAGCAGAACTTTGATCGTAAGAAAGACTAACGCTTTTTACTTTGTCCATTATTTTTTGTGGTTTATATTTAGAGATAGTGGTACCATCACCAAGTTGTCCCTTATAATTATCTCCCCACATATATAAGCTTCCATCTTCTCTTATTGCTGCTGTATGTGCCTCTCCAAGACTAACACATTTTACTTTATCTAATACTTTTATGGGTGATGTTCTATATGTGGTTGTACCATCTCCTAATTGTCCGCAATCATTATTTCCCCACATATATAAATTTCCATCATCTGTAATTACTGCATAATACTTAGCACCACCAGTATTTCCACTATAAATTTCCACATATTTAACAGAATATTCAGGTATAACACCACCTATTCCGTTGATTTTTACAGGGGATTTCTCATCGGCTGATAATGTACCACTATTCATTGATACATCATCACCCCACATATATAGTGTTCCATCATCCATTAAAGCTGCAGAGGAAAAATCATGTCCTTGTATTTGAACTATATTACAATTTGTACCATTATCAATATTTACATCAACCTTCACAGATTTATTAGTTATATGTATAATTGTTCTCGTAAATTTTGAGCCTTTTCTAATCTTAATAGCATGATTGCCCTTTGGTAAATAGAAGCTTGCCACACCATTTTCGTTTGTAGTGTACGAATTATTAACAGTTGCACCGCTAATAGGTTTACCATTTCTATCAACTGCAGAGACGTTAACAAGATATTTTACTCTAGGGCAAGTAGTAAGTGCAAATTCATCATGTTCAGTACAATAGTAAAAGTCGAATAACTTAATCGAAAACTCTGCTACAGTACCTGATAACGATAATTTGTCATTGTTGAGGAATGTTATATTGTAGTCTAATCCAATTTTTCCATTAATCTCTCCCGCTACACAAAGGGCTGAACCTTCGTGTATTTTAGATGTACTTTTACTAATTGTAGTACTACCGCAGGAAGATATATCTGTCCCCAATTTTCCTATAAGACTCATTTTAATAACCTTACCAAGTACCCCTAACCCTATTTCCACATTTAAACCGATGAAAACACTGCCTGAAACATTTATACCAGCATTAAACTTCGGAGTAGAAGATAGATTTTTTGAACCTTCATCACTTGAATATGATACTCCAACTGTTCCCTTTAAAGAACCTGATATTGATAGTGTGCCACTCATTTTAAAAACAAGTGAAGGAAGAAAATAGATAGATAGACCTGCAACTGGTGTAATAATAAATTCGGTTAGACGCAGTGGTTCAGGAGCTACAGAACCAGAAGTTGAAATACTTATCTGATTAGAGTACTCTATCCTAAGTTCAAGATATTTGTAAGATAAAGTACTATAAACTTTTATGTAACAATTACAATTAAGTGTTAGTGAGCCTGTTACTGTTCGAGGTCCTAGTCTTTTATCTTCGTATTTACGATTTATTGAAAAAGATTTTTTTATTTTAGGATTCACATCAAAATCCTTAGTCGCTCTAGAGGTAACCTTGCCTGATTTTGAATTAACATCATCAATAATAGTTACTCCTTCATCACAAGTAGAGGGATCTACAGTATAATCATCCTCATCAGCCATTGATTCAAACTTTATGTAGTCAATACTTCGTTTATATCGGCATCTGCACCGTCAATTGTTGCTGTTGTTCCATCAATACTTATGCTATCTACCTTTACAATTAATGTATCGTCACCGTATGTATAGGCAAAAATATCACCAGATTGTAAATTTGAAACAGTATTATCGATGTTTTCGATTACATATGTATCATTTTCAATATCCGATGAAACAACATCGTTACCATTACTGTCTGATAAAACTATTACATCGTCATTATAAACAGCAAAGTTGTTGTCTATGCTAGAGTCAAGATTAAAGACTCTCTCCTCTTCAAAGTCTTCTGTTGTCTTTGAAAGGAACTCCTTCATTTCTTTTGTATAATTTGGTGAATTATACGCTGTACAAATTGGTTTTAGAGATTCTTTGTCTACTAAAAATCCCTTTAAATAGAAGTACTGTGGCATTTCTTCAATATCAATGTTTACAGTTACTTCTGTTTCTTCACTGGTGACATCTGTTGTGCCACTAGTAATAAGTGTGTTGCCAGCTTCATTATATATTCCTACTATTAAACTTGCATCCATAGTAGTTTCAAATGTTGCTGTTGCTTGTTTACCCTCAACGGTTATTTCAAAAACATTACAACCGTTGTTTTCTGCGGTTTCTGCTGACTTTGCTTCAATTTCACTAGCCAGCATAGTACCTAAAGAATTTGTGCCTTTCACCTCCATATTGTCTCTTACGCTTGAGGTAACATTGTTGTTGTTATCAACATAATTGTTGTTATCAACATTAGTTGCTGATACACCAACTGTTAACATAGACATCATCAAGCATAAGGTTAACACAATGGAAATGCCTTTTGAAAATAGCTTGTGCTTTTTCATGGAATTACCTCCTTAAAAATTTGTCAAAATTATTATAGCATAAAAAATCTAATTATGAGTGGTAGTGTAACACAAGATTAATTTTGGCAAATATTATGTAAAATAACAGAGAGTTTTATATAAATTACTGTGTGTTGTTATAAAATATATCAAGTATTATAAGTACAGATATATGTGTTGGTTTTGAACTGATAATATCCACATCTAGATGATGTCTTTACTCAAATATTAAAAATGGGGCTGTCTCACTAAGCAAGTGAGGCAGCCTGATTTTTTATGCAAAAAAAGAAGGATACTTCGGTGAAGAA
>JAXKHT010000132.1:0-50328 GCA_036549705.1 Acutalibacteraceae bacterium
CATAATAACAAGACCCGTCAAGCGCAGCTCATCACATACGCCGTCACACATGGGTGTGCAGTATTTCTTGTCGCCCGGTTTAAAATCGGACATACTCTGCGGAAAAACCGGCACAGTTAAGCCGCAACCTCCCGCTTCATCGCATATCTGTCGCAGTCACGCAAGTGTTATTATAGCATAGTAATACCGTATTTGCAACATTTGACGATTTTTAGATGTGTAGAATTTAACCCTATTATCGCTATCATTTTTGTGTATTTTCACAACAATCATTTTTGCAAATACAGCAACATACGCTTAATTAACTGATATTTAAATTAAATATACTTATTATTCACATTGTCAATGCATATTTACACAATATTATTAGAATTGTGTAGCAACGGCTGACAGAACCACAGAGCCAACTATCAACAAAGCACATATAATAGCAACAATGCGTACAAATAGTGTTCTTTTCTTATTGTAATTCATATAATCACCCATTTCTATTCATATTTATTTCATTAATTTATTATAATATTTTTTCAACGGAAATTCAACCTTATTCAACAAACTGGTTTAATTTCTCTGTTTTTATGTAAATTTATTTAACTAAAGGATAAAAAAACTATGATCCATATATATTACGGTGACGGCAAAGGTAAAACTACAAGTGCAGTTGGTTTGGCTATAAGAAGTGCAGGCTGTGGCAATTCTGTTTTGTTTACTCAATTTCTGAAAAGCGACAAAAGTGCCGAGAGAAGAATATTAGAATGTATCCCAAATCTATCACTTCCACCCTTACCAGCTAAGACAAAATTTGTTTTTGACCTAACTCCTGAAGAACACAACAAGCAAAGAGATATAGCCTTAAATCTGTTTAATTATATCAAAGATAATATAGATAAATATGACCTTATTGTAGCAGACGAGATTTTCTCTGCTGTAGATGTTGGCTTTTTGACTCTTTCCCATATAAATCAACTAATAAAATCCACACCAAAAGAAAAAGAACTTGTCCTTACAGGACACAATGTTGACAAAAGCGTATTAATTTATGCAGACTATGTAACATATATGTCTAAAATAAAGCACCCATTCGATTTAGGGGTTTCTGCAAGGCAGGGGGTTGAATTTTAATTATGTTTAAGAATTATAAAATGGGATTTGATGTTAAAGGCTTAATAATGTTTGCTATTATTATGATTCCTAATATTATTTGGTCTTTTGTACCTGCTCCAAATGACATATTAAAAGCAGAGTCTGTTACTGTATTATTAGATTCTATAGCTTCTGTAAGTCAAGTACTTATGATACTAGCCTTATGTGTGTTTATTAATAAGGATAACTGCAAGTTAAATATAAATCCTTTAACCATATCCACAGCAATATGCACCATACTATATTATTTATGTTGGGTATTGTATTATACAGGAATAGTCCAATCAGTTATTATACTAGGGTTAGCAGTACTACCTTGTGTTGCATTTCTTTTATTTGCCATAGACAGAAAAAACTATATTGCAATTATCCCTACAGCTATTTTTACAGTATGTCACATTATTTTTGCAGTTGTTAATTTTGTTGTTTAATGAATTGTACTTTACAGTTGAAATTCAAATATAAAAAGCTCAGGACATTATGTTTACAGCATTTGTCCTGAGCTTTTATTTATTGTTTTAACGGTATTTCCTTATCCTAACATTTGGTTTACAGTAATATTTATTGCATTAATATCCTCTTTTGTTGGCTTCATACATACCTTGAAAGGCTCTTGTTTAATAGTAATACCACACTGTTTAAGGCGATTAGCAATTATCTCTGTTGCCTCACCAGACCAACCATAGCTACCAAAAACAAAAGCATTTTTACCCTTAGTATTAATGGATTTTAGTCTAGATAAAACATTCCACATATCAACAGGAATATCTCCATTTATAGTACAGCTACCAACAGCTATATACTGGGAATTTTCTATTGCAGATATACATTCCTGCACAGAGGTATTAGAAACGTTTAACAGTTTGCAATTTAACCCCTTATCTAAAAATATCTTTTCCACAGTTAATGCCAAAAGTTTTGTATAGCCAGTTGAGGATGAATATAAAACAACTGAATTATTACTAATATCGTTCCAGCTACTTAAACTCTTGTACATCTCAATAATATCCTCAACCATATCCGATAGCACAGGGCCATTTAATGGTGCTATTTTATAAAAAGTCTTTTCAGTAAGTGTATCTAAAATATTATTTATATCCTGATTGTACTTCCTAAAATAATAATTATAATATTTTTCTACCTCTGCATTATAAAGCTCTTTATATAAAATATCCTCGTCAATAACATTAGGTTCGCAAAAATCAGAACCAAACAGACTGCCACTAAACAAAATAGAATCATTTTCAAAATATGTACACATAGCATCTGGAGAGAATTTCATTGGTGTAACCACAAACTCCAATAAACTTCTACCCAAATTTAACTTATCCCCATTTTCAACAATTACACAGTTATAGGAAGTATTAAGAATATTATCCAGTATATTTTTACCCTGCTTTGTACAAACAATAACTGTATTAGGACTGCTTTGTAAAATTCTTTCAATAGTTTTCTCGTATGACGGTAAAACTCTGTTAAGAATAAGATAATCAATGGCACCTATATCTGCAACCAAACCTAGATTATACATAAAATCTCCTGCAAATAAGCCGTCAACTAAATCTATTAACACAGTTTTTCTGTCATCTATAAAATAAGAGTTATAAGATGTGCCATATGGACACTGCTTATCTAAAGAAGTAGCTCTTATAAAGGGATTAAGCACCCCAACATTATATACATTGTTGGATATTCTTACAATAGCCATATACATTCTCCTTACACTAATATATTAACATTATAGTATACTACCCCTTGTAATTCAAGATATGAATATTTTTAGCTTTATGGATTACACTACCACAAAAGGAGATGACCAGAAATGAAAACTAGGGTACGAGTACGGGTAATAAGTTATATTACTGCATCTGTATTAATTATATTAGGTGCAGGAATAACAGGATTTAATTTAGCTAACAGCTATAAAACCACCCTACAATATACTTACCAACGGTCTTTAAGCCAGTTGTCAGATTATATATCCTCAATAAAAACCACCCTTACTAAAGGGGTTTATGCTAACACTCCGCCACAGCAATATGGGTTAGCATCAAAATTAATGGTAGATGCTGAGGGAGCGAAAAACGCTTTAAGTCAGTTGCCAATTTCATTACAGCAAGAGGAGGGATTACAAAAATATCTTGCACAGGTTTCTGATTTTGCTTCTTATACTATTGGTACCCTTTCCAGAAACGAAAATCTTTCATTAGATAATATTAAATCATTGGAACACCTTGCAGAGTATGCTGACAAAATCGCACCATTAGTTGAGGATATTTCTTCTGTATATAGCAATCAGGACATTGGGCTGGATTACGCAAAAACTACAAATATAACATCCTTAGATAATGAAAATAAAACCCAATTTGATAACAGTTACCTTTCAGTTAGCGAAAGTCTTGCAGATTATCCCAGCCTTATATATGATGGACCATTTGCAGATAGTGTACAGCAAAAAACTCCCAAGCTAACGGAAAATGTAGAGGAATGTACTGTACAGGAATGTGCAGAAAAGCTGTCGAGAATATCCGGAATAGCTGTCAATCAATTAACACATAAAAAAAGACACAGCAATTTACCGGTATATGTATTCACCGATAATGATTTTTATGGAACTGTATCAATTAACGGTGGATATATTTGTGAAATGTACCACACCGCAAGTACAACCACCACAAACAATTTAAGTTATAATGAGCTTTTGGAAAAGGCTAAAACCTTTCTGAAAAGTAATAACATCGATAAAATGAAAGAAAGCTATCACATTACTACCAACGGAAAATGCACAATAAATTTTGCCTATTCAGATAATAATATTATTTATTATGGTGATTTAATTAAGGTTACCATTTCCACAGATACCGGAAAAATTATAGGCTATAACGCAGAGGGCTATATTATGAACCATATCCCCAGAGAAAAAATAGAAACTAAATTAACCCCACAACAAGCTAAAAAAAGCATAAGCAAGGCATTAAATATAGTAAACACAAGAAAAGCTATGATACCCCTATCAACAGGAAAAGAGGCATTATGCTATGAATTTTTATGCACAGGAGTGGAAAATGAAAAAATTTTGGTTTATATAAATAGTACAACAGGTTTAGAGGAACAAATATTCATTTTACTTGAAAACGAAAATGGAAGTTTAGTTATGTAGACATTAAAATGGGATATATTGCTTTCACGCAATATATCCCATTTATAAAATACAACTAATTACATTATTCTGTAATCTTCTTCTTAGTAGTAACTATTACGCCACCTGCTGTCATAAGCATTGCAATTAAAATTGCAATAGCAGATGAATCGCCTGTTGCTACCTTGCCTGTGCTTGTATCCTTAGCGTCATCTTTAGATGTGCTGTTATTTTTATCTGTAGAATTTGTTGAATCCTCAGCCTTGTTTGTACTGTTGTCAGTTGGTGTTGCAGTAGGAGCCTCTGTTGGAGCAACTGTTGCCTGCTGAGTAGGTGCTTGAGTTGGTTCCTCTGTTGGAGCATTTGTTGGTGCTTCGTCTGTAGGAGCCTGAGTTGCTTCCTCTGTTGGAGCTTCTGTTGGAGCTTCTGTAGGAGCCTCTGTTGGAGCCTCTTTCTTTTCTTCCTCAATTAGAATTGTCTTGTTAGCACCACTGTTAAATGTTACACTGCCATTAGCAACAACAGCCTTTGTGCCATCATAAGCATTAACAACCTCTGTACCATCAACGAAAATTGAGCCAACCTCAACAGTAATATCTGTATTAGCAGTTGACGCAATAACAGCTGCAATAGCGTCTGTTACGCCATTTTTGTTGTAAGTTCTTGTAAATGCAACACCATTAGCGTCAGAAGATGAAATGCTTGCATTAGCACCGCCACCAACAGCTACGTGGTTGCTTCTAAACTTACCAACTTTCTGCCAGTGAGCAAGTAAATCACTATCAATACCGTCCCAGTTCATAAAGCTTCTTAAAGCGTGGTCATCAAGAGCAATTCTTGTACCGTCTTCTAGCTTTATTGATGATAGTCTCTTTCTGTTAGTTTCGTCACCATAATAAATCTGAATAGCACCAGGTAATAGCTGGAACGCTGTACCTTGATAGTACATATCCTTGTTTGTACCATAGTTAGCAAGAGTATCATCGTGAGATGAAATGTATGTTAGTACATTAAAGTTATCATTAGAATTAATTTGGTCAGCATAATCCTGATATGTATTAGCAATCTTATCTATTTTTGGAACTCCACCACCATTGCTGAAGTTAATCATAGAATCAAAGCCACCAGTTGTGTAGTAGTCGCTAGATGAGTCTAGACCCATACCGTAGTTCTCACCAGTCATCCAGAAAGAATTATCATCTAATACCTTATCTGGGTTATTAGCTTTCCACTCGTTAAATGCCTTAGTACACTCTGTTTTCAAAGCACCCCAAGCTTCTTTTTCTACGTGCTTAGCTGTGTCACAACGGAAACCGTCTACACCATACTCACGAACCCAAGAAGATAGCCAGTAAATCTGATGATTTCTAGCAGTTTTTGCATAACCTGTCTTAGCAAACCAAGCGTCAAGGTCTGCTGTCTTTTCAGCAAGTGTACCCTCCATAGTCCACTTTGTTTTTAATAGCTGTGGAATAGATACTTCCTTTGTAGACTCTGTCTTAAAGTCTGGTAGGTAGTCAAGACCTTTTAGTAAATCACTATCATCACCTGGAACATAACCGGTAATACCTGCTCTTATCCAATCAGCACCCCACCAGTTAGCCCATTTGTCAGGACTAGCATCGTAATTAATCTTTGTATAATAGCTAGGACCAATGTTAGCCCAATCATAGTATACAGAATCCCAATTCTTGTTAAGCACACCATATGAATACTCGTTCATATCATACATTGTAGCATAGCCCGGGTGGTTCATAACAACATCAAGTACTATACGAATACCGTACTTATGTGCAGTATCTACCATTTCTTTGAACTCTTCTTTAGTACCAAAGTTAGCATCTGTTTCTGTGTAATCTAAAACATAATAGCCGTGATAACCGTAATGAGGGAAGCTCTTTTTACCGTCACTACCTGTTGTATAACCGTGTGACTGCTCGTAAGGAGCTGAAACCCAAATTGCGTTTACACCTAGGTCATTAAAATAGCCAGCCTTAATCTTTTCAGTAATACCCTTAAAGTCACCGCCCTGGAAGCAACCAGCGTCTGTGTTCATTGTGGTTGCCAAAGTACCGTCTTGATTTAAGCCACGATTATATGAATGGTCATTGCTTGTATCTCCATTGTTAAAACGATCAGTTAACAAAAAGTATACTGATGCATTGTCCCAAGAAAAGCTTGAAGCTGTTTTTTGAGTAGTTTTTGCAGTTACTGCTGATGTTGAAATAGATGCAGTTACAGCTAGTGAAGACACCATAGCCAACGACAGAATAACTGATAATGTTCTTTTGCCAAGTTTCATTATTATATCTCCTTTTATTATTAATCACAATTATAACTGGTACAATTATAACACAACCCTTAAAGAACGTGAATATTTTTTTAGAAAAAATATTCACAAATTACACCTAAAAATTTTAGTTATATTTATCACAAGGCTATATTAAAAAGGAAAAAACACAAAAAGGGCGTACACATTTCTGTGTACGCCCAAAATCACACTAAGTAAGGAACTTAATTATAATTAAGCCTCTTCTCTTCTCTTGCGAGCAACGAAAGCAACACCCATAGCAGCTAGGATTACAACGCTTAGCATTGTAACTACTGTATGTTCAGCTGTATCAACTGTACCCTTGCCATCATCCTTACCGTCGTTCTTATCTGAAGAACCACCGTTTGTTGGAGCATCTGTTACAGTCTGTGTTGGAGTCTCTGCTGGAGGTAGAGTAGCTGGTTCTTTCTCTGTTGGAATCTCAGCCTCGTTTACATGTGTATAATCTAGGTCATAGTATGGGTTTAGAGCAACCTTATCATACTCCCAGTATGCGTCAGAAGCAGTAACAAAGTTACCGTCAGCATCCTTTAGAGCTTCTGTTGTTGTTCTGTTTGTTCTTGGGTCAAAGTACTTCCACTTAACCTTGTAAACATCCATTAGATCACCTGTTAGAGGATTTTCTACCTGAACAATATCTGAAACAAAGCTTAGACAACCTGATACATAAGCACCCTCGATTTCATCATCAACAGCATATGCCTCGTCAGATAGGTTATTCATCTGTGGGTCATCAACCTTAATATCCTCTGTCTGTAGCTTAAACTTCTTATTCTCAGCTACTGCATCACTGATACCGTTATTCCAAATAATGTTTGTAGCAAATGATGGAGCATAACCGTAGTAGATGTTAGAATCAGCATAAATATCGTTGCCGTTCTCGTCTAGAACAGATAGCTTTTCAGCAGGAACACCTGGCCAAGCAGCGTTGCTTAGACCACCACAGTACCAATAGATACCAATGTCAAAGCCTTCGTCCTTCTTGTCCTTATGATCATTTATCCACTCTTCTGGAGCTTCAAAATAATAAACATTGTAATAACCGTCCCAGTCTGCTGGAGCACCACCCTCGATGTAAGCGTCTCTGTTAGAGTTCTGAGCTGGTACATTTACGTCAGCAGGTAGAGGTAGACCCTTATATCTGCCGTATGGATCTTCTTCAGCTGGCTCGTCTGTAGGAGCATCTGTCTGCTCTTCTGTAGGAGCCTGTGTAGGAGCCTGTGTAGGAGCCTGTGTAGGAGCCTGTGTTGGTGCCTCTGTTGGATTCTCTGATGGAGCTTCTGTTGTTGGACCCTCTGTTGGCTTCTCAGCTGGTTTGTTAGCCTCAACAATAGCGTTGATTTTAGCAATAAAATCAGCTCTAGCAGCATCTGTAATTAGGTCTGGATTATCGTAACCTGTCTTACCCTCTGCCATACCAGCTGTATAATCCTCTATAAACTTGTCTGTAATAGACTCAGCTGTTTCACCAGCAACAAGACCTATGCCCTGTACTTTACCTGTTGATGTAATAGCAATGTGAGCACCCTGGTCTGGATTATTTTTCCAAGCACAACCCTTAGCAACCTTTGCACTGTCAACTGGGTTTTCAAATAGCTCATCAACTATATAAGCAGTATCACCGAAACAAGCATCGCTAAATGTTGTATCATATGTCTGCTCACCCTGATTAGCATGGAAAATAATTAGGTCAGCATTTACAGGCTCACCAGCCTTGTTTACTGAAGGAACATCAAAAGAGTAAAGATCATTACCTAGATCCTTCATCTTACAATCCTTAGTATCCCATTCGTAAATAGCTCCACCTACGCTACCCCATGTGTAGCAATAATAAACGCCACGTTTAGCAGCGGCTGCACCACCTAAACCAGTAGAATCAAAATAGATTGTACCACGAATATTATCGGCAGCTGATGTAGTAATAGCTACAACAGAAGCCATAGAAGCAACCATAGAAGCAGCAAGAACTACGCTTAATACCTTTTTCTTGGACATAAATTTATCCTCCTTTTAATATCTTTTTGAAGTATTCTTCACTGTGTAATTATAACTCATAATTTAGTCAATTTCAATAAGATTTATTTCAATTATTAATTTTCGTAAGTTTACACAATAATTTATAAAAATATCGTAAACATAGAAAATTTTATTGTGTATATAAATAATATATGTATCAACTTTATATACAAAAGTAACAATTTTTTATCATCTGCATAAAGAAAGCAGGCAACGGTATACCCATTGCCTGCCCTGTTTATAATTTTTTACCTTGTCAAAAAATTATCTTTTTGAACCTGTAACATTAAACTTATTACCTGAACCCCAGCCTGTTGCTGTAAACATATTCTGGCTTGAGCTGAATGTTAGGTCATCTGTCTGGTTCCAACAGTTATTCCAGTTATTGTCTGTTGTTTCACCATTCATTCTCATAATGATTACATTTGAGTAACCATCTGGAATTGTAGCCTGATATAGGTTAGAGCCAGCATTTGTCATATTGATGAACTGCTCTCCACCGTTACCGTCCCATGTGTATACACAGTATCTCTCAATACCAGTTACAATAGCTGAGTCGTTGAAGTATAGTGTATTGCTACTTACTGGTGGATCTACTGGTGGATCTACTGGTGGATCTATTGGGTTGTCACCTATTGATGAACCATTAACTGTAAACTTATTATCTGAACCCCAGCCTGTTGCTGTGAACATATTCTGGCTTGAGCTGAATGTTAGGTCATCTGTCTGGTTCCAACAGTTATCCCAGTTATTATCTGTTGATTCACCATTCATTCTCATAATGATTACATTTGAATAACCATCTGGAATTGAAACCTGATACTTGTTAGCACCAACGCTTGTCATATTAATGAACTGCTCTCCGCCGTTGCCGTCCCATACATATACACAGTATCTCTCGTTGCCAACTGCAATAGCTGAATCGTTAAATACAAGTATATTGTTACCTACTGGTACAGATGTTGGTGGATCTGTTGGTGTTGGTGGGTTTGTTGGATCTATTGGTGTTGAACCCTGTACCAATGAACCGATGTTATATGTATTCTGCATACCAACAAGGTATCTCATAACGCTTAATACGTCAATTAGAGTAAGGTCACCGTCACCGTTTACATCAGCTGCTTTCTTACCCTTATCTGATAATGTTGTTAAACCAACAAGAGCTTTCTGGATAACAGATGAGTCTTTTAGATTTACCTTATTGTTACCATCAGCGTCACCCTTATAATAACTTTCACCACTGATAAGTGGTGATGTTGGTGTTTCTGTTGGTTCTGTTGGATTATCGTTAACTTCTTTGTACTCTTTCCATGTGTTGCCACTTGTAAACAAGTGAGAAGCACCACCTATTGATAGACCTGGTTGCATATCTGCTGGGTATCTGTTAGATGTACCATCAACACCGTCTGAGAAGATTACAGAAGCTGATTCGTAACCAGATGGTAGATCATAGTAATAATAACCTGTTTTAGCTGACTTGTTTGTTAGCTGTACACCTGGCCAAGCCTGAACAGCCTGAGCAGCCTCGCCGTCACCTGTGTAAACATATGCATATACATTTGACCAGTTATAAGCTGAGTTATCAAAGTAAATTGTAGTACCCTGATTTGTCTTGTAGAATGTATATGTTGCTGTTACAGCTGCACCAGAAGCGTTAGTAGCTGTTAGTGTAAGTGTCTGTGTTGTTTCAAATTCTTTACCAGAACCAATAGTAACAGTCTGTCCGTCTGTGAAAGAAGTAGCTGCACCACCGTCTAGTGAATATTTAGCATTTGTAACATTTGTTGCATTTAGCTTTACAGATAGTGTATCTGTCTTATATGAGTATGTACCACCCTGTGTACCTGGAGTAGCTGAAATGCCTGACTGTGGAACTGCATTGTAAACTACTGCGATACCTGTGCTACCGATTTGACCCTTAATCTGGCCACCTGATACTGTAAATGTACCACCAGAAACCTGATCTTTATAAGTACCATCTTTCATCTTGTTAGCCTTAACAGTTACAGATGTTGAACCACCTGCACAGTTAACAATAACTGCACCACTTGTACCACGCTCGTTATATGCGATTGCCCCACTTGATGATAGATACTCTGACTGACCAACAAAATAATTTTTAAACTGGTTAACAGCCTTAACTTCTGCATTTGACCACGCAGATACACTTGCTGTACCAATACTTTGGCTATAGCTTGCTGGACGAGCAAGATACATACCACAAGACTGTGCTCTAGAACCAACAATCGCCCAAGTCTGATTTACTACCTTATCAGAAACATTTCTTGAACTACCATCTGCATAAGTATCATGTGACTCATTCCACAATACAGCCTTTGTAGGTGCTGGTGCAGAACCGTCTGAATATGTAAAATCTGAACGAGAAGCAGCTGAACCATTACCACTGTTAACTTGATTACGAATATCGTTACCTACACCGTTTAGTGTTACGCTCATATACTTTGTGTACTCGTTTAGTACATTCTGTCCACCACCTGTATTATCAAGAATTTCACCATAATAATAAGGTGTAATGTTTCTTGTACTTTTAGCATAAGAAGTAGTACCATCAACAATCACTGACCAAAAGTTACTTGAAGCACCATCATTATCGTTAGGAACTTCAATATGCTTCGCACCGTCAAAACGGAAACCGTCAGCACCTGCGTCTATACACTCTTTCATAAATGTTAGTTCGTAATTTTGAATTTTTGAGTTGCTTGTATTAAGGTCTGGCAAACCACTCATACAGTTGTGTGTAATATCATAACGGTTTGTCCAGTTTGATGTATTAGTAGTGATTGAATACCAACAACTACTGTCATTCTTGATGTCTGAAGGAAGTGTAGATGAAAGTGTGTTATCACCATCATTAGCCATATGGTTAAGAACTGCATCAACAATAACCTTTACGCCATACTTATGCGCTTCTGCACACATTGCCTCAAAATCACTCTTTGTTCCTAGTGCATTCTGCGAAGCTGTGTCGATTTTGAAATGTGCTGGCTGATAGTAAACCCACCAACTGCCCTGAAATGTTTTACCCTGTGTACTCTCCTTAATTGTCTGGATAGGAGATGTCTGGATAGCTGAGAAGCCCTGCTCAGCTATAGTTTTCATATTATTCTTGATGCCGTTGTAAGACCAGTTCCAACACTGTAGAATCTGTCCATCCTGTACATTGTCAACAAGACCATATGATGAAGAAGCTTCTGTTGTCACGCTAGCCGCACTTGTTGTTACAACTGAAGTAGCAGCAACTGAAGAAAACATAGCAGCAACAAGCATAACACTTAAAGCCCTTCTTCCTGTTTTGCTTTTATTAAGAAACATATTAGTCTCCTCCTTTTCTAAACTCATCTCTGTTATTATAGCACAAGGGTAGTATATTTTGATATTGATTTTTTTGCAAAATATAAAATACTATTTTTGTATAAAATATATAGAAATAATATGTCATAAATAAAACCAAGGAAATTTTTTCTTTATATATACAAAATTTAAGATGTATTTTGTTTATATTTAATAATACATATAAATTATTTTTGTTGATAAAAACAATCAAACAACCCTTACGCTGTTATTTTGCACAATTTTTTTTATTAATTTTTGTGTTAGGTATTACTTCACAATTATTTACACATTTACTGTATAAATTTTTATATTTTACACATTTTTATAGTACTTTTTCACCTTTGTTTCTATAAATAATAAATGCAAAATTCCCCATAAAGTACATACTTGAATAAATGGCTTCAAATATGACTTTATGGGGATTTGATAGTTATACTATCCTTTTGCCCATATCCAAAAATATAAGTATAGATTAGTATTCAGCTAAATATGCCTTTAATGCCTCTGCAAGCTGATCTGGACAAGAAGTTTGTTTCATACCACACTTTATGCCACTAAATCTGTCTATAACATCCTGTGCTTCCATACCTTCTACTATGGCACCAATGCCCTTTCCGTTACCATTACAGCCACCGTTAAATTTTACACTTACTATTTTTGTTCCGTCCATTTCTATATCTATTGTTCTTGCACAAGTACCTTGAGTTATATATATCATTTTTATCTCTCCTTATCTTTTATAATTCATTAATTTTTCAAAATCCTCATCAGACGTTACACAGGTTCCAATGGGATTTACACTCCCACAGCTATAGCCGTGAAAATCTGTTCCACCTGTTTGCAACAGGTTATATTTTTTTACATAATCCAACAATATTTCTTTATCGGCTGAAGTATTTCTTGGATAGTCACATTCTATACCGTCTATTCCCATTTCAATAAGGCTAGGAATTGCAGGTATAGTGTCATATACACTGGGGTGAGCCAAAATAGCAACGCCCTCTGCCTTATGAACAAGCTCTATTACTTCTTTTACGTCTGGATAAGCAATTCTTGTTCGTGCTATTCCATTTTGCCAGTTAAAAAGTTTCTTAAACAGCTCGCCATACACCTTATCTGTATATCCAGCCACCATTAAGGCTTTCATTATGTGACTTTTGAAAACTGTAGTGCTTTCTTCAGCCAGTTGCTCTACCATTTCCATATTTATTCCATAGTGTTTAGATACTATGTTCATCGCCTTAATCATTGCATTTTTTCTTGAAAGAGATATGGTTTTAAAGGTTTCGTTAAAAACCTCTGGATATTTACTATTATAACACAATATATGAACCAGTCTATTTCTGGTAAAATCATATGCAGATATTTCTGCACCGTGTACAATATTTACACCATATTTGTCGCCATAAAATTTTGCTTCTTCAATTCCCTTAAAGGTATCGTGGTCTGTAAGTGCTATTGCTTTAAGCTCCTGTAATTTAGCAAGTCTTACTACATTTTCAACACTTGTGCCACCGTCTGAGCATACAGAATGGCAATGCAAATCTGCCGACATTATTTCACCTTCTTTATATTCTACACAGCTAATATTAAGCCTTGGTCAAAAGTTGAATATCCTCATCATTATCCTCTGTTGGAGTATCTATAATGTTGATACCGCTGGTATCCCTGTCTTTACCACTAAGCATACCCTTAATATCAAATTTATCATCTATATGATTATATTTACACATATAACAGCTTGCATATCCTAGAAAATACCAAAAAATCGCAACCATATATGTATGTTCAAGCAACATAGTCTTTTCTAATACTGAATAAATACAATACCCAAAAATAAACGCAAACAAACATACAAAAGGACTTCCTCTTAGTCTTTTCTTTTCTAAAAATAACGATTTAACACAATGTCTGCCAACAGACACAGCAAAACCAATAAACAATGCAAAGCCTACTAAACCATTACTAACTAAAATTGTTAAGTAACCATTGTGTAAATCATTATACTTAAATCCTGTTTCTAACAACCTTTTACCATACAGAACAATATTTTCCTTACCTACGCCTAAAATAGGGTTATTATAAAATACAACAACAGCCTTTTGTAGTAAAGATATTCTGCCACTGTCTAAATTTTCATTTTGGTGAGCAAAGCTAACTATTCCTGCACTCTGCCCTCCAACAGCTGGAGTACTCCCAGAGGCTGGCGGTGCAACTTCTTTTTGTTTTACGGAATTTACAATAGAAGCAACACTCTTATTCACATAAAAGCGTGTACCTATACCAATTCCACCAACCATAACAAACACCAACGCCACCGCACAACAACGCAAAATAATCCCTTTTACATTTATTTGCTGTATGCCACCAAAAACGTAATAGATAAAATATCCAACTATATAGCAACCCAACAGCAACAAAGCACCATTGGAATCAGACAGAAACAGTGCCAACACATTTATAACAACTGCAACAATTAAAATCCAGTTAGGAACTTTTCTTTTAATTCCGCACTCTATATACAAATTTTTCTTGCTGAGTATATGGGAAAAAATTATTGCAACAACTGCGTAAAAGCCTAATAAATTAGGATTTGTAAAAATACCTGTGAATCTATTTTCGTAAATTGCTATATTATATGTTACATCAAAAAACGTAACTTTTTGCTGACCCCATAATAATAACGAAAAACCAACCAACATTGCAACGGTTGTGGCTGTAACCACTATAGCAGAAATAAAATATAGCTCTCTTCTTTTTCTTTTTTTATTTTTTTCTGTATGCATACCATACAGTACAAAAAAGCATACAACAACATGGCACAATAAAACAAGATTAAGCAAAAAATTATCTGCGATATGTACCAAAATAGTTATTAAAGATGCAAAAAGAAAGCCAACTAACCACCGTACATACAACACATCTAGGTATCTTTTAGGTTTAATGTAGTAATAATAAATTAATGCCCCTGTCCATATAAGCAGACCATATTTTGCACCATTAGCAGGAATTTCAACAAAACAAAAGGAACATAAAAAAAGTACGCACAAATAAACAATTCTAAAAAGTGAGATATTCAAAAATATATTATTAATAAATTTGCGTCTTAAATTTTTCATATTTCACCATCAACTTAAAACACTTCCAACAGTCTTAACCATTACCTTTATATCATATAATACATTAAATTTTTTATAATAATCTAAATTAAGCTTCATTTTTTCAGGGAGGATAATCTCCATATAATTTTTATCAACCAATGCAGGGTCGGTAAAAAATTCGTCATTATCCTTATAGGATATACTAGCCATAGAGGTAATTCCTGCTGGTGTAAGCAATGTAGCATACATTTGTGGTGTATATTGGTCTACATACTTTACAACCTCTGGTCGTGTACCAACAAAGCTCATATCTCCCAAAAACACATTAAAAACCTGTGGTAATTCGTCTAAGCGTAATTTTCTAAGTTTTTTTCCTATGCCGGTTATTCGTGAATCATTAGCCTCTGTTATAAGACCACCCATCTGCTCTGCATTTACCACCATAGTTCTAAACTTAAAAATCTTAAACAGCTTACCATTGGTAGTTACTCTTGTCTGTTTAAACAGCACAGGTCCTTTAGAGCTTGTTTTTACCATAACAGCTATTACAATCATTGGAATTGCCAATAATATAATTAATACTACAGACAACAACAAATCTAAAATTCTTTTTAAGAATATTGAAATCTTCTTTTTTTGCAATATATCATAATATTCTTTAACAGCGTCATTTCGCATATAATCGGGTAAATTTTCCCACTTACATAAAAACATAAGCAAACCTCTCTTTTCTATTTGGTCTATTATGCAATCAATTTATTATATATCAATGACTCTATATTTTCAATTAACAATATAATAACATTTTTGCTGGTTTTTTCACCCTTAAATATATATAGTACACAAAAATTTTAATGGTAACAGATATTCATAAGAAAAAGCAAAAAATCCACCACCCCATAAGGGATGGTGGAAAAAAGATACTAATTAAAAATTAGTCAGCAATTCTTTTTCTAGCAACTACAACTGTAGCAGCAGCAAACATTAGAACAACTAGTAGCATAGCAACTGATGAGCTGTCACCTGTAGCAACCTTACCTGTTGTTGTGTCCTTGTCAGCACCCTTTGTAGCATCCTCTGTTGGAGCCTCTGTAGGAGCGTCTGTCTTGTCAGCTGTTGGAGCCTCTGTTGGAGCAACTGTAGCCTCTGTTGTTGGAGCTTCTGTTGCATCAACTGTTGGAGCCTCTGTTGGAGCCTCTGTTGTTTCAGCTGTTGGAGCCTCTGTAGCCTCTGTTGTTGGAGCCTCTGTTGTTTCAGCTGTTGGAGCCTCTGTAGCCTCAGCTGTTGGAGCCTCTGTTGGAGCAACAACATCGCCCATTACGCAAGTAGCTGTTGTGCATAGAGTAGCTGTGCTGAATGTGATAACAACTGCTGTTGTGTTCTCCTCGATATATACATAAGCGTTTGTATCTAGACCTAGAGCCTCGCCTCTGTCGTTGAATGAGAAGTCCCAAGCGTTGTCAGCAGCAACCTTGTAAGCAACGTCGCTATCCCACATATCTGGAGTTACAGGAATTGTAACTGAATATACGCCGTCACCATCTTCGTCTGTTAGCTGGTAAGCAGCAGCAGCTGGATCCCAAGCTGGGTCGAATAGTGGAGCAGCACCTACAGCTGTGTATGTATGGTCAGCTGTTACGTCGAAAGCAGGAGTTGTTGGCTCTTCTGTAACATCAGCTGTTGGAGCCTCTGTTGGAGCCTCTGTTGGAGCCTCTGCAAATACGCAAACAGCAGATGTGCATAGTGTTGATGGGTCAAAAGTGATAATAACTGCTGTTGCACCCTCTTCAATGTAAACATAAGCGTTTGTATCTAGACCTAGAGCTTCGCCTCTGTCATTGAAAGATACATCCCAGCCGCCATCTTGAGCAACCTTGTATGCAACATCGCTATCCCACATATCCTCTGTTACAGGAATAGCTACCATGTAGATACCTTCAGCATTCTGTGTCATCTGGTAAGCAGCAGCGTCTGGTGTCCAAGCTGGGTCGAATAGTGGAGCAGCACCTACTGCGAAGTATGTGTGGTCACCATCAACTACAGAAGTAACGTCCTCTGTTGGAGCAGCTGTTGGAGCCTCTGTTGGAGCCTCTGTTGGAGCAGCTGTTGGAGCCTCTGTTGGCTCTTCACCTGTTGTGCAAACAGCAGCTGTGCATAGTGTTGTTAGGTCGAATGTGATAACAACAGCTGTTGTACCCTCTTCGATATAAACATAAGCGTTTGTATCTAGACCTAGAGCCTCGCCTCTGTCGTTATAAGATACATCCCAAGTACCATCCTGAGCTACCTTATAAGCAACGTCACTGTCCCACATATCCTCTGTTACAGGAATTGTAACTGTGAATACGCCGTTTGCATCAGCAAACATCTGATAATTTGGTGCGTCTGGTGTCCAAGCTGGGTCGAACAATGGAGCAGCACCAACTGCAAAGTATGTGTGGTCTTCAGCAGATGCAGGAACAACGCCTACTGCACACATTGCTACTACTAGTACTAGTGATAGTAGTATGCTTGCAAATTTCTTCATTGGAATTTCCTCCCTAAAAAATAATATTATTTTCCGAAGATTATTCTTCAGCAAAAGTATTATACACCAATGCTATTTGAAAATCAATAAAAAGGTTACATTTGGGTTGCCTATATGAAATTTTTGTAACAAATCACAAAATATTAAAAAATTTTTAATATTAACGCTGATAGTAAAATAAAAACAGGTTATCTGATTTCTCAAATAACCTGCTTATAACATATAATATCTACAATATTTTCAAGAATTATCTAGCCATTCTCTTTCTTGTAGCAACTACTGCAGTACCTGCTAGCATTAGAACTACTAGAAGAACAGAAACAGATGTGCTGTCGCCTGTTGCAACCTTACCTGGTGTTGTATCATCTTTTGAATCTGATGAAGAATTGTTAGAATCCTTTGTAGGTGCTTCTGTTGGCTTTGATGTAGGAGCATCTGTTTTATCTGTTGTTGGAGCCTCTGTTGCTATTGCTGTAGGAGCCTCTGTAGGTGCCTGTGTTGGAACCTCTGTTGGAGCGTCTGTTGGATCCTGTGTTGGAGCATTTGTTGGATCCTCAGTAGTAGCACCCTTTGCTACAGCTGTAGTACATAGTGTAGCTGTGTCAAAAGTAATAACAACTGCTGTTGAACCTTCTTCAATATAAATATATGCGTTAGAATCTAGACCTGTTGCCTGACCTCTATCATTAAATGAGAAGTCCCAAGCTTTGTCTGCTGCTACTTTATAAGCAACATCGCTATCCCACATATCTGGAGTTACAGGAAGTGTAATGCTGTAAACGCCGTCACCCTCTGGGTCTGACAAATTGTAAGCATCAGCTGTTGGATCCCACTCTGGGCTGAATAGAGGAGTAGCACCTACTGCTGTGTAAATATGTTCACCTGTTGGGTCGAAAGAAGGCTCTGTTGGTTCTTCTGTTGGAGCTTCTGTTGGTTTTTCTTCAACTACTGTTGCGTTACAAGTTGTAACAGTGCTTACAGTTGCATCTGCCACATCAGCAGTAGTGTCACCATCTATTGTAGCATCAGAAACCTCTGTTACTACTGTACATTCACCAGCTGACTTAACATCAACAGCAAACTTAACAACCTCTTGACCTGCTACAAAATCACCTACAGGTGTAGCAGACATAAAACCAAAGCTAAATAAATCTAGGTTCATATCGTTTGTACCATCTGGTCTTACAACCATCATAGCTGGTAGGTCACTTTTATAATAGATACCGTCAAAATATGTTGCATTGTAGCCTAGCATATCAATGTCAGTTGTCTCTAGCTTACTAGTAGCATTTGGCTGGTTGATATAAGTAGTAGCAACCATACCTGTTAAATTAGTGTCAGAATAACCTGAAACTGTAAATTCTACTGTATCACCTACAGTTGCCTCATACACTGTTGTACCTGTGCTGTTAACAACATTAATTATTGCTTTGTCATCAGCAGCATAAGCAGACATAGCACATAAAGCACTTGTTGCAACCAATGCACCTGAAACAAAAAGACTTGTAAACTTCTTCATTGGAATTTCCTCCCTATTTTAATATACTTTTTATATGCCTAAATTATAATACTTAACAAAAAATATTTCAATACACTTTATGTGATTTTGTACTTTCTCACAATAAATCACTGCTGAGTATAGTTAAATGCACAAAAAACATTTGTACATTTCTGTTTATTCTACAGTAACTGACTTAGCAAGGTTACGAGGCTTATCAACATCATTTCCTCTGTGTACAGAAGTATAGTAAGCAATAAGCTGTAGTGGAATAGCAGCAGGAATTGGCATCATAATGTCATCCATCTTTGGCACCTTAACTAAATAGTCATATGCTTCTTGGTCAACATTAAAGTCTTCTCTTGCAACAAGAATAACCTTTGCACCTCTTGCCTTAACCTCTTTAATATTACTTACTGTCTTTTCAAGCAGATTAGCTTGAGTTGCCACAGCTATAACAGGCATATCCTGTGTAATTAGAGAAATTGTACCGTGCTTTAGCTCACCAGCAGCGTAGGACTCGCTGTGAATATAGGAAATTTCCTTTAACTTCAAAGAGCCTTCCATACTTAAAGCGTAATCAAGACCTCTACCAATATACAACAAGCTTTCAGAAGCAACTAGCTTTGTTGAAACATACTGTGTTGTTTCCAATACATTTTCAAGAATGTTAGTAATAACCTCTGGAGTTCTCTCTAACTGAGCTGTTAGTTCCTTACACTCCTCTGCTGTTATAGTGTTCTTTGCAAGTGCCAACTGAAAAGCAAACAAATACATTACAGATAATTGTACAATATATGCTTTTGTAGATGCAACTGCTATTTCTGGGCCTGCGTGAGTATAAATAAGCATATCTGCTTCTCTTGCAATAGAGCTACCCTTTACATTTACAATAGCAAGTGTTGTTGCACCAAGTTTTTTAGCTAATCTCATAGCAGCCAAGCTGTCTGCTGTTTCACCAGACTGTGAAATTATAATTACTAAATCACCTTCACCTACGATAGGCTCTCTGTAACGGAATTCAGATGCCATATCAACAGTAACAGGTACTCTTGCCATTTTTTCAATTACATATTTTCCTACCATACCAGCGTGCATAGCAGTACCACAAGCTACTATATATATCTGCTTGAAATTCTTAATATTTTCTAATGTTATTCCACATTCCTGTAGATTTGGCAAACCGTTTTCAATTCTTGGCTTAACAGTCATATTAATTGCATTTGGCTGTTCGTGGATTTCCTTAATCATAAAGTGAGGGTATCCACCCTTTTCAGCTGCGTCCATATCCCAATCAGCTGTAAGAAGCTCTTTCTCTACCAAATCACCGTGGTCGTCATAAACAACTACGCCATTTTCGTCTAGCTTTACTATTTCGTCATGCTCTAGCAGGTAATAATCCTTTGTATAGTTAATGATAGCAGGAACATCAGATGCAATAAAGTTTTCGTCTTTACCCACACCTACAATAAGTGGACTTTCTCTTCTTGTAGCATATACAACATTTGGGAAATCCTCAAAAACTATTCCCAAAGCAAATGAACCCTCTAAATCCTTTATAGTGCGTTCTATAGTAGCAAGTGGGTCCATTGGGTGCTTCTTATAATAATAACCCAATAGCTTAGCAACTACCTCTGTGTCGGTATCACTTAAAAATTCTTCACCGTGTTCTGTTAAAAACTCTTTCAAATCTTTATAGTTTTCAATAATACCATTATGTACAATAGTAACCTTTGTACCACTGTGTGGATGAGAATTTACGTCTGATGGTTCACCGTGTGTTGCCCAACGAGTATGACCTATACCAGCATTACCCTGTGGCTTGCCCTCGTTTTCCATTTTTGCCTGAAGGTCAGCAAGTCTACCTTTAGATTTTGCAACCTTAATTACATCATTTTCAAACACTGCTATACCAGCTGAATCATAGCCTCTGTACTCCAGTTTGCTTAAAGCACTTACAAGAACCTCGCTACAATCTCTATAGCCACAATAACCTACTATTCCGCACATAAAATTTACCTCCCGTTATCTGTTTGTTTTATGCTTAAATGTTGGCACAATTTCTTTCAAAAGTTCTACTGTTTTTTCGGAATTATTTTCACCTGCTGCTGTTCGCAACTGGTCCAACTTTTGAATAAATTGTCCTTTATCAATTTTTATCTGCTTACCTGTAAAAATCTTTTTATTTTCTGTTTTCTTTAGTCCTTCTTCGTCCATTAATAACTCTTCATAAAGTTTTTCTCCGGGGCGAAGTCCTGTAAATTTAATTTCAACATCTCTATAAGGTACTTTACCATACATTCTTATCAAGTTTTCAGCCAAAGTTACAATTTTAACAGGGGCACCCATATCAAGTACGAATATCTCGCCACCCTTAGCCATAGCACCAGCCTGTAGCACCAGCGACACTGCCTCTGGTATAGTCATAAAGTATCTTATAATATCAGGATGAGTAACTGTTACAGGCTTACCTGTTTCTATTTGTCTTTTGAACAAAGGAATAACAGAGCCATTTGAGCCAAGAACATTACCAAATCTGGTTGTAACAAACTCGGTTTCTGAACCTGTTTGTGCCATATACTGTACTATCATCTCGCAACAACGCTTTGTAGCACCCATTACATTTGTAGGATTTACAGCTTTGTCTGTTGAAATCATAATAAATTTTTTAACCTTATAGGTTTCTGACAATGCAGCAACATTAAATGTTCCTATTACATTATTTTTTACAGCCTCTTCAGGTACATCTTCCATTAAAGGCACATGCTTATGTGCCGCAGCGTGGAATACAATATCCGGCTTATACTTCTCAAAAATATGCTTCATTTTATCAAAATCTCTTACAGAAGCAATATGAGTTATTAAATTCAGCTTGTCACCATACTCCATAACAAGCTCCTGCTGTATATCATATGCGTTATTTTCGTAAATGTCTACTATAATAACCTGCTTTGGATTAAAAGAAGCAATTTGGCGAACTAATTCTGAACCTATAGAACCACCGCCACCTGTTACCATACAAACCTTATTGTTAATTAGCTTTTTAGTTTCTGCTTTATCAAAAGAAATAGGTGGACGTCCTAAAAGGTCATTTACATTAATATCATTTAGCTGACTAATAACGCTTGTATTAGCACCGCTATCCTCAGTTGACTGAGAATTTTCATCAAACAACAAATTACCAACATAAGGAATAACCTTAATTTTACAAGTTGTCTTTGAACATTCGCTTAAAATTCTTCGTCTATCCTCTTCTTTACAAGATGGAATAGCCATTATTATAGTATCAATATTCTCGGCTTCACAAATTGTCTTAATCTTATCAGTATTACCAAGAATAGGAACATCATTAATTCTTTTACCTATCAAAGACAGATTATCGTCAACAACACCTATAATGTCGTATTCCTGTGCAGATTTATAGCCAATAGAATCGCTCATTACTTCTTTAATTATAATTTGACCAGCACGGCCTGCACCTACTACCAATGTTCTTTTTTTAGGGTTTTGCTCGCCTGCTCTTACCAAAGTAAGAAAGGCATTTCTAAAAAATAATCTAAAAGAAATAATACCTATTGTGGAAATAAGGTATTCTACAGCTAGAAAAGCGTAAAAATTGCTACCTGTAATGTCAAAATACTCAGCCATAAGAAAATATATAAGTAAAACCATTACAGAGCAACAAGTTGTACCCAAAACACAGGATAAATAATCCCTTATCCTAAAATATCTCCACATTTTGGCATAGGAACCAAAAATCCATAATGTAAAAAAACCTATAAATACCATTAAACAAGTTTGAAACGTAAGGGTAATATCATTTATAGGTGTTACAACATTGGACAAAGACAAAATAAAATTAGACATCAATGCAGATACGCAAATAATAAACATATCCGACACTGCAAGAATTAATTTTCTAACATTAAAAGTTGCAATTTTTTTCTTTAATTTCATATATATACTCCTCCACAGTATTAACAAGAGCTATAGTAACAAAGCCATAGCCCAATGTATACTGTCAAACATATTCCCAAAGCGGAACACAACGCTTATAATACCATATTTTTTTCTTTTTGAATAGTTCTTTTTTGAAATTTCGTTAAACTAACATCAAAATATACCGCACATACTTACCTTTTTTCATTTTTTATACATACCAAAACCAATATACCAAAACAAAAGCCCATTACATTATTTGCTATTCATTATACCCACCATTGTTTTATATTAAAAACTATGGTTGACAATTTACTAACCGACAACAACCATTATAAATAGCACCAGCCTGTATCACAGACATTATCTAAATTAAAAATTTTAAGGCTTTTAATCAATCTAAAAACACTGCCCTCCTTTGAAAAGATTAAAAATCGCACACTTAATCCATTATTACGCATATTTTACACCAACAAGCACATCAAGAGTAACACAAAAAAGTCCAATGCCTATCTTAAAATAAGCGTTGGACCTTTGTCGCTAATTTATTTTACGATTATTGTTTTTTATTACTTATGACATAACATCGTAATAAACCTTTACATCATCATACTCTGTAGCAACTGTAATAGTAGCTGATTCTGACTTGCCTGATTTAAGCTCATAATCCTTATCGCAAACCATAACAGCCTCGGAATAAACCATCTTTTTGTCCTTAAAGAACAAAATATTTGCCTGTGGAATTTTTGCTTTGTGTTCACTGTTGTTAGTAAGTGTTATAGTAATTTCTTTACCGTCTTCCAAGTCTTTTGTTTCAATTTTATTTTCAATATCTTTTGCAATGCAAACAGCACTACCGTTGTTTTCAATAGTTACAGTAAAATGATAATCGTTAAAATTTCTAACAGGATTAAAGCAATAAGCAACTTCCTCACCATTAGCTACACCATATCTTTTATCCTCTTGAACATCTACAACATTACCATTTTCATCTTTATATTTAATATTTAGAACAATATCGCAATCCTTACCTGTTTCGTTCTTTAAAACAGGAGTAACATATTTTCCATCACTGTGAATATACTCATTTCTTTCAAGTGTTATACCGTTGGCAATTTCGTCAGGCTCTGACAAAATACTGGTTGTATCGTTTAACTCTACAGGGTCATAAGAAACAGCTTGATTAATTGGTGTTGTAGTAGAATTTTGATTATTACAAGCAACCATAGAAACAGCCATAGCACCTATTAAAAGCAACGCAAACAATTTTTTCATAGAAAATTCTCCCTTTACAAAATTCAATATAATAACTTATTTTGAATAATAACCACCTATGGATAAATCCACATACAGGTAATTGCTTAATACAATGTATAAGATAACACAATATAAAATTTTTTTCAATTTTTAGTAATGATTTTTTTCCATTTTCCAAATAATTTCTATATTCAACAATTTGACTCATTCTTGAATTGACATTGTTATATAATAATGCTACAATTAAAAACAATTAAATTTAAGTGCTACAGTGTACAACTCAATAACTAAATTAATTCTATACTGTTGATTTTTGCTTAGGTTAGAATTATAATATATAGTATTGATGCAGATTTTCCACAGGCTATAGATAATAACATAACTACTGTTTAAGGCTTTTAATCTGTATAAAGTCATTGTATATTTACGAATAATAATCATAATTATCTCTTGACAAAATGCATTTGTTGATAGTATGATTAGCTAATTATAATTTGATTTTTAGGAGGAGTTTTTAATGGCTTTTTATTACAAAGAACCTAGCCACACATTCAGTGAATATTTGCTGATTCCAGGCTACACATCAGAGGATTGCATTCCTTCAAATGTATCTTTGAAAACTGCTTTAACAAAATATCGCAAGGGCGTTGAAGAACCTGCTATTACAATGAACATTCCACTTGTTTCTGCTATTATGCAGTCTGTTTCTGACGATAATTTAGCAATAGCACTTGCAAAAGAGGGTGGCTTGTCATTTATATATGGTGCACAGACTATAGAGGCAGAGGCCGCTATGGTTGCCAGAGTTAAAAATTATAAAGCAGGCTTTGTTGTTTCTGCTTCTAACCTTACACCAGACGGCACATTGGCTGATGTTTTAGAGTTAAAAGACCTTAACGGTTTTTCTACTATTGCTATTACAGAGGACGGTACAGCTACAGGTAAGCTATTAGGTATTGTTTCTAGCCGTGACTATCGTGTATCTAGAATGGAGCTTAATGAAAAGGTTTCAAACTTTATGACACCTTTGGACAAGCTTGTTACTGCTCCTGCTGAAACAACATTAAAAGAAGCTAACGATATTATTTGGGCTAATAAGCTAAACTCACTTCCTATTGTAGATGCACATGGAAATCTAATGTATTTTGTATTTAGAAAAGATTATGCTTCTCACAAAGAAAATCCACTAGAATTATTAGATTCTAAGAAAAGATATTTAGTTGGTGCGGGTATTAATACTCGTGACTATACAGAAAGAATTCCTGCTTTGCTAGAGGCTGGTGCTGATGTTTTATGTATAGATTCATCAGAGGGCTATACCTGTTGGCAGGAGAAAACAATTAAATGGGTTCGTGAAAATTATGGCGACAGTGTAAAAATTGGTGCTGGTAATGTAGTTGACAGAGATGGATTTTTATTCCTTGCAAAGGCTGGTGCTGACTTTATTAAGGTTGGTATTGGCGGTGGCTCTATCTGTATTACTCGTGAAACAAAGGGTATAGGCAGAGGTCAGGCAACTGCTCTTATTGAGGTTGCTGCTGCAAGAGATGAATATTATAAAGAAACAGGCATTTACATTCCTATTTGCTCTGACGGTGGTATTGTACACGATTACCATATGACACTTGCTTTAGCTATGGGTGCTGACTTCCTAATGTTGGGCAGATATTTTGCAAGATTTGACGAAAGCCCATCAGAAAAGGTAATGGTTAACGGTATTTATATGAAGGAATATTGGGGCGAGGGTTCTAGCCGTGCAAGAAACTGGCAGAGATATGACCTTGGTGGTGCTGGTAAGCTAAGTTTTGAAGAGGGTGTAGACTCTTATGTAACTTATGCAGGTTCATTACACGACAATGTTGAACTAAGCCTTTACAAAGTAAAAAGTACAATGTGCAACTGTGGTGTAAAGACAATTAACGACCTACAAAATGAAGCTAAATTAACACTTGTTTCATCTACCTCTATAGTAGAGGGTGGCTACCACGATGTAGTACTTCATTCAACTGCACAAATAAAATAATTTATAAATTTAAGCTGTCAATAGGGTTTCCTGTTGACAGCTTTTTATACACATAAAAACAGCAAACAGCACACAGCCTATTCTTCATAAGGCTGTGTGCTGTTAATTGCTTTGTTATAAGTTTTGTTGTAAACTATCCGCCAAAAACGCTACTCATATTATCAATTTGGAAACCATTTGCAGAACTCATTACACCGTTCAAAATTAAAACATCTGTAATACCATTTTCTGAACAGTAACCTGCAACATTACCATCATAATATCTAAAATCAATAGCGTGTACTTGGTCGTAATTATTAACTAACCAAGGTACAAGGGCATTACCAAAGGAGTCTTTTACAACCAATATCTTTTTACCGTTTTTACCCTCTGTATTAACAATCTTTGTAACAGGGTTATCTCCCCAAATATATACTCCATATGTATTAGAACCAGCTGTTGCAGCTTCATAATACATACTATATATATCCTCTAGCTCATTACTGCCAGACTGCATAAGCTGTGCTGAATATGACACAGGCATTTCATAATAAGAAACAGTATCTGGGTTATTTTGTAGAACCTCTAAACCTGTTGCAGTGTATAGCGAACCTACAAAGCCTTGCACAGAATTTGCAGAAATGTTATCAATGTTAACAGCTGTTTCACCTGCTGTTTTACAGAAATCCTTATAGGCATAGTAAGCACCCAATGCTGTCCAATGGTGGTCAGTATTAAAATAACAATATTCGGTTTTGTGGTTCTCTAAAGAGTCTGTAACATTTACTGTTTTTACATCAGCTGTAATGTTATTGTATATGTTATTTATATAATCTGGCTGACTGTAACTGCCAACAGTTGCCTCTAATCTGTCTGGCAAACCAAAAGCTATATGGGTTGGAACTACCATATTATACACATTTATAGAACTGTCTAGCTGACCCCTGTAATGTGACACTGCATTGGCATAGGTTTTAGCCATTTCTTCGTCGCCATAAAACAGCTCAAAGCCCTTATTATCCCACACATAAACACCTTGCTCTGTTAAATATCCGTCTTCGCCATTATCCTTTATAGGAGGGCTGGTAGGTGGCTCTGTTGGTGGCTGAGTTGGTGGCTGGGTTGGTTGAGCAGTTGGTGGCTGGGTGTCTTTATTATTTTCTGCCCCACCGGAGCTACAGCTTGAGGCACAGGAGGATATTCCAAAAATGAAAAACAAAATTATTAAGCCAGCAATTACACCTAAGATAATTTTATTCCTTTGCTGTTCTTGCTTACGCTTTTCCTCTCTTCTTTTTTTGCGTTCCTCCTGACGCTTCCGCATCTTTTCTTCTTGATCATTATCTAATGATTCGTAATTATCCTGACTCATTTACTTCTCCTTTTGAATTATACTGTAGATTTCACAATACTGGAACATACACAGTATTATCCTAATCTTAAACACTAATTTTTCATTGCTTTTTGGCAAACATTTATAGTCAACAAACAAGCACAAAAAACAATTTTATATACAGTGTAATTATACTTTAAACAGAATAATTTTTCAACAACTTTCCATATAAAAATACAGTAACTTCTATACAAAATATATATTACCTTAAAAAATTATGGATTTGCTGTAGTATTTTATTTGCATCTTCCTTGCCTAGCTGGTACATTTCTTTTATAATTTCAGGATTTTGCTCCATTCTTCCAATTTTTATATATCTACTTGGTCTTAACACCAGTGTATTACCCAGTTTTTCTTGCTCCTCTATGTACTGTAGTGTCCTGTTATACACGGCATAACGACTTTTCATTGCAGAAATAAATTCAGGATATTTTCCATAGTACAGCTTTGCTAACATATTATTTTCCGGCTTTTTAATATAGCCCTTTGGACGTGTTAAAACAACTATGTTTTTCTTATATCCTAAATCTTGAAAAGCCTTTAACGGTATGCTGTCACATATTCCGCCGTCTAATAATTTTTTTCCCTCAATTTCTACCACATGAGAAACATAAGGCAACGAAGCTGATGCCCTTAAATAGTCCATTTTTCTGCCACGCAAAGTATTACAATAAATATACTCTGCTTTACCTGTTTCTACATTGCTACAGGTAGCGTAAAATTTTACAGGAGATTTTTCAAAAGCATCATAATCAAACAAATCAAGCTGGTTAGGAAGTTTATTATATGCAAAATCTGTACCCACAACACTACCTGTAGTAATAAGGGAATACAGGCTCATATATTCTTTTTCTTTTGCAAATCTTAAATTATATCTTATATTTCTCTCATATTGATTAGACACATAAGAGCAACCATTTACAGCACCTGCTGAGGCACCAATTAAACCGTCAACCAAAATGTTATTTTCTAAAAGCACATCAAGTACTCCTGCGGCATATATACCTCTTTTGCCTCCACCCTCTAGGACAAGTCCTGTTTTCATACACTTACCTCTTTTCGATATTTTTACATCAATACTGTTTTCAGCTTCAAAACAACAAATCTCTGCCCTGTTACTTCAAAGCAGAGATTTAAATTAATTAATATTAAGAACGATAGTCACCGTTAATCTTTACATAATCGTATGTTAGGTCGCAACCCCAGGCTTTAGCTGTTGTATTGCCACTGTTAAGATTTATATCTATATAGATTTCGTCCTCCAGCAAAATTTTCTTTGCTTCTTCCTCGGAAAATTCAACCCCTGAACCATTACAGCACACAGCTATAGTCCCCTTACAAGAACGCATATCTACATCAACCTTAGTAATGTCAAAGTCAGCCTCTGCATAGCCAATAGCACATAAAATTCTTCCCCAGTTAGCGTCGCTACCAAATATAGCACACTTTAACAAAGGTGAGCGAATAACGCTTTTTGCAACTATAATAGCAGTGTCTAAATCTGTAGCACCTGCACAGGTACACTCTATCATTCTTGTTGCACCCTCACCGTCTTTAGCAAGCATTTTTGTCATATTCATAAGCACAATATAAAGTGCTTCTTTGAATATTTCATATGACTCATTCTCTTCAACAATTTCCTCATTGCCAGCCAAACCGTTAGCCATAACAGAAACCATATCGTTAGTTGAAGTGTCACCGTCAATGCTTAAACAGTTGTAAGTTACCTTTACTATTTCGCTAAGTGCTTTTTGTAGTAGACTAGATGAAATGGCAACGTCTGTGGTAACAAAATTAAGTGTAGTAGCCATATTAGGGTGTATCATACCACTGCCCTTAGCCATACCACCAACAACACAGGTCTTTCCGTTAAGATTAAACTGAACAGCAACTTCTTTCTTTACAGTATCTGTTGTCATAATTGCTGTTGCGGCTTTTTCATTACCATTGTATGACAAACCATCTGCAAGAGCCTGAATAGAGTTTTCGATAGGCTCAATAGGCAACACCTGACCAATAACGCCAGTAGATGCTACTATAACCTCTTCAGCATTTATTTTTAATACATCAGCTGTAAGCTGACACATTTTCTCTGCCTTTTCCTCACCGTCTGCATTACAGGTATTAGCATTTTTAGAATTAGCAATAACAGCCTGTGCCTTGTTGCCGGATTTCTCTAAATTGTTTTTAGTAACAATAATAGGGGCACCCTTAACTTTGTTCTGTGTATAAACTGCAGCAGCATTACACATAACATCACTGTAAATTAAACACAGGTCATTTTTTTCTTTATTAGGGTTAATGCCACAGTTAAGACCATTGGCTAAAAAACCCTTGGCAGCACACACGCCACCATCAATTTTTGTAAAATCCATATTCATAATAATTTCTCCTAAATCAGTATATGTATTATTATACATATACAACTGTATAAATCAAGTGTTTTATACATATTTTTAAGAATTTTTGTATTTTTATTCATTAATCATAAAAAATCAGAGTACAGCATATACATTACAGTAACTTCAAAAAGAAAGGTAGATTAAATATGAATGAACATTATCCATTTGAATTACCGCCACTTAGCTATGGATACCACGATTTAGAACCATATATAGACGGAGAAATGCTCCGTACTCATCACAGTGTACTTATGCAAAATTATGTAGACAAGCTAAACGAGGTTTTGTCGCATTTTCCTCAATATCAAGACTGGAGTCTTAAAGCATTAGTTGCTTATGCAGATACTTTTCCACCAGCATTAAGAAGCAACATTGAAAATTATGCAGGAGGACTGTATAATCATTACATTTACTTTAACAGTATGACCCCTGGAGGAAGAATGCCAACCCCAACCCTTATGACACAAATAAAAGACTCCTTTGGCAACTTTGAAAATATGAAGTCAGCATTGCACACCAGTGCAACAATCAACTTTGGCTGTGGATACACTTGGCTTGTATGTAACAGAGGTTGCAAACTGCAAATAGTAAACACCCAAAAACAACACACCCCACCACTAACAGCTGTTGACCCTATTGTAGCCATAGATTTATGGGAACACGCTTACTTTCGTCAATATATAAATGACAAAGAAAGCTATATTTCCAACTGGCTACAGGTTGCAGATTGGAGCAAAATTTGCGAATATATAGCTTGTAATACTCATCTTAACAAGTAATAAATATTAACACGCCACCCTCTCTTACTTTAACAGTTGACTGGTCCGCATTAGCAATATTGCTTACACCAACTGTATTTGTAGAGGTAACATCAATTTCTCTACCACTATATTTAAATCCTTCTAAATCCACCACAGCTCTATCACAGCCATATGGTAATACAGATACATTTGCACCGTTACAGCTAAATGTAATTTCACTTTCTGTATACATTACACTAGCACTTTCATCTTCAAGAACAGCTTTTCCACCAACACCGTTAACATATTTTAGCATTGCATAATTTGCATATGCGTGGTCTGGTCTGCCACCTGTTGCACCAAGAAGAAGAATATCGCTGTAGCCCTCTCTAATAGCAAACTTAACACAATACATAGTATCTGTGTAGTCCTTTTCCTCTGGTAAAACAATTTTCTTAACTTTTTCTTCAACTATCTTTGTTACGGAATCAAAGTCACCTATTAACCAGTTTGTTTTTATACCATTATCAATAGCAGTGTTATAACCACCGTCAGCACAAACAATAAAATCCTTTGGCTGTATTCTACTTTTAATAAATTCTGGATTGCTAAATGGTGAACCACAAATAATTACACATCTGCTCATTTCTTTTGCCACTCCTTTATATCTTTTACCTCGTTATACATTTCCACATAGCTGTTATGTCTAGATTTATTTATTTTACCATCTTTAACAGCCTGTAAAACAGCACATCCCTTTTCGCATATATGTGCACACGAGGTGAATTTACATTCATTATAATACTCCTCAAACTCTGGAAAACAGTAAACCAAATCTTCTTTATTAATAAGCTCGTATCTTTCAAGGTCAACAGTTGAAAAGCCTGGTGTATCTGCCACATATCCACCGTCTGTTTTATACAGCTCTACACTTCTTGTGGTATGTCTGCCTCTACCTAATTTTTTACTTATATCCCCTGTTTCTATATTAAGCTGTGGAAACAGATAATTAAGCAGAGTAGATTTACCCACACCAGAGTTACCTGTAAAAGCCACCACGCTATTCTTTAGCAAACTACGAACCTTTTCAGCACCTTCTCCTGTTTGTGCAGAAAAGACTATAGTTTCTATTCCAGATGTTTCATATACTTTCTCATATTCTATTGCCGAAGCTAAATCAGATTTAGAAAATACAATAACAGGTTTAATACCTTTATTAACAGCGGTTGCTGTCATTTTATCTATAATAAAAAGGTTTGGTGTTGGCTGACAAACAGAGGAAACTATTATCAACTTATCTATATTTGCAATAGCAGGACGAATTATTTTATTTTTTCTTGGCAAAACTTCTTCAATAGCACAGTAGCCCTCTTTTTGGGTACTAACTATCACCCTGTCACCTACAACTGGTGACAGGCCTTTTTTTCTAAAAGACCCTCTTGCCTTACATTCTAAAATTTCGCCGTTAACTTCTACATAGTAAAAGCCACCTATCAGCTTTATGATAATTCCCTGTGTATTTGTCATTAAACTATATCCCACCTTTTTAACGATGTATATATTTTACCATATATTTTAACAAAACACAAAGGATATTTATATAAAGCTGTATAATACCAAATTATTTTTTCTTATAATTTTGTCAAAAGAAAATTATTTTGGAGTTGTATAAATCTCTCACCTACATATTTTGGATTAATTGACAAAAAATTTAATCTTGCCTATAATACAGTTAATACTTAAAAAACTTTAATTACTACAAATCAGGAGATTACTATGGCAATCCAAAAAGCAGGCAGAAACAAAACAATAGATACACCCTTAAACGAGGGTAAATTTTTTTTAGAACGGTGCATTAATGTTACAACGCCTCAAGATAATCTAAATACAGTAACAGATAAAACTATACAAGGTGATATGCTAAAGGTATGTTCTTTATTACCACCAAAAAGCATTGACCTTATAATTGCAGACCCACCCTATAATCTTACAAAGTCCTTTAATGGCACAATGTTTAACAAGAAAAAGGAAACTGATTACGAGGAATATACTCGCCAATGGTTAAATGCTGTAAAGCCATTGCTAAAGGATAACGGCTCTATATATGTTTGTTGCGACTGGGAATCCAGTTTAATTATAGGTAAGGTTATGGGAGAACTTTTCCAAATAAGAAACAGAATTACTTGGCAAAGGGAAAAAGGCAGAGGAGCAAAAGCAAACTGGAAAAACGGAATGGAGGACATTTGGTTTGCCACCAACAGCAACCAATACACATTTAATTTAGATGCTGTAAAAATTAGAAAAAAAGTTATTGCTCCATACCGAGTAGACGGAAAACCAAAGGATTGGACCGAAACAGAGGACGGAAATTATCGTGACACCTGTCCGTCAAACTTTTGGGACGATATTACAATTCCTTTTTGGTCAATGGCTGAAAACACTGCACATCCCACCCAAAAATCAGAAAAACTTATTGCAAAAATTATGTTAGCAAGTTCCAACGAACACGATATTGTATTAGACCCATTTTTAGGTTCTGGAACAACTAGTGTTGTGTCTAAAAAGCTAAACCGCCATTATATTGGTATAGAAGCAGAAGCACAATACTGCGTTTGGGCAGAGCAAAGGCTAGAAATGGCAGAAGAAAATTCGGAAATTCAAGGATATGTAAACGGTGTTTTTTGGGAAAGAAATTCCCTGTCTGAACAAAGAACTACAACGGAATAAATCTCCTAAAAATGTAACAAATTAGTATAAAACCCACTGTAAATATACAGTGCTGTTAATTAAAGTTTAGTATTAAAAAATCGAAAATGTTTTTTATCAAATCTAATATCAGAAAGCAGATGATGATATGACACAGGAACAAGCACAGGAACGAATTAGCTTTTTAAGCAAAGAGCTTAACTTCCATAATGATAGATATTATAATCAAGATAACCCTATAATTTCAGATTATGAATATGATATGCTGTTAAAGGAATTGGAACAGCTTGAGGAGGAATATCCACAATTAAAGAAAAGTGATTCACCTACAAACAAAGTTGGTGGAAAAGCCTTAGAAAAGTTTTCTAAGGTTGTACACACAGTGCCAATGGAAAGTTTGCACGACTCTTTTTCCCACAACGAATTAAGACAATTTGACCAGCGTGTAAGACAAGCTGTTGGGGCTGTTGAGTATGTGGTAGAACCTAAAATTGACGGACTATCTGTTTCCTGCGAATATGAAAACGGTATTTTTGTCCGTGGTTCAACAAGAGGTGACGGTACCGAGGGTGAGGATATTACAGAAAACCTGCTTACAATTAAATCTCTTCCTAAAAAATTGCCTGAATCTATACCTTATTTAGAGGTGCGTGGAGAGGTTTATATGAGCAACGATACATTTGCTACTCTTACCGAGGAAATGGAGCTAAATGAAGAAAAGCCTTTCAAAAATCCAAGAAATGCCGCAGCAGGGTCTTTGCGTCAAAAAGATGCGAAAATTACAGCTAAACGCAAATTGGATATTTTTGTGTTTAACATTCAGCAAATACAAGGTATTCAGCCAACAACTCATAAAGAATCTCTTGATTTGTTGGTATCCTTAGGTTTTTCTGTTCCATCTTCTTTTAAAGTATTCGATAATATAGAACAGGTTATAGAAAATATTGAGGAAATCGGCAATAACAGAGGTAATCTGGATTATCAAATTGACGGTGCTGTTGTAAAGGTAAACAATCTGCAACAGCGTATTCAATTAGGTAGCACTGCCAAATTTCCAAGATGGGCAGAGGCGTATAAATTCCCACCAGAAGAAAAGGAAACAACCTTACTTGACATTGAAATAAACGTTGGCAGAACTGGTGCTTTAACTCCAACAGGTATTTTTCAGCCTGTATTTTTAGCTGGTACTACTGTTAGCAGAGCAACACTGCATAATCAGGATTTTATTAATCAACTTGGGTTAAACATAGGTGACAGTGTAATTATACGAAAGGCTGGGGAGATTATTCCAGAGGTTGTATCTGTATCAAAGCACAACTCAGACAGTATATATCAGTTGCCATCAGTATGTCCCTCTTGCGGTACAGATGTTTATAAAGATAATGACGAAGCTGTATTGCGTTGCACAAATTTAGATTGCCCTGCACAGCTATTGCGTAATTTAATCCATTTTGTATCAAGAGATGCAATGAATATTGACGGACTAGGGGAAGCAGTGTTAAAACAGCTTACAGACAACGGTTTGGTTTTATCTCCAGTAGATTTATATAAGCTAACTAAAGAGCAAATTATGACTTTGGATAAAAAGCGTGATAAATCAGCTGATAATTTAATAAAGGCTATTGAGGCATCTAAGGACAATGAATTATACAGAGTAATTTTTGCTTTAGGTATTCGCCATGTGGGACAAAAAAATGCTAAATTGCTTTGTCAAGCTATGTTGTCAGTTGAAAATATAATGAACGCTACTGTAGAACAGCTGTCTGAAATTGAGGGCTTTGGCAGTGTAATGGCTGAAAGTGTTGTTGAATATTTCTCTAAAAGCAAAAACCGAGAAAACATAACTAAGCTAAAAGAGCTTGGTGTGAAAATGACACCACTAGAAAAAAAGACCGAAAGTGGTAAATTTACAGGAAAAACCTTTGTCCTTACAGGCACACTGCCTACATTAAAAAGAAATGAAGCTGGGAAAATAATAGAACAGCTTGGGGGAAAAACCTCATCTTCTGTATCTAAAAAGACTGATTATGTTGTAGCTGGAGAAGATGCCGGCAGTAAGCTGACAAAGGCACAGGCATTGGGTATAACAATAATTTCGGAAGATGATTTACTAGCTATGGCTAAAGGTTAAATATAATACAGGAAGTATAAAATGGAGGAAGTTATGAAAAAAATATTATTAATAGCTATTTTTGCTTTAACCTGTGCAACACTGGCAGGCTGTGGCAACAGTACCCCTGCACAGGAGTCATCAACAGAAATATCTGCATCTGCAACAGAAGCCAGTACTAACGCTACTAGCACACCTGTTGAAAGCACAGAGCCAACAGAAAAGCCTACTAAGCCTATATTTGATGTTACACAGGCATATGTTAACAAGCCTTACAGTAATGATTTTGCTTTACAGCGTGTTGACGAGCTTCAATATATAGATGAAGAGTCACTATATCATCTTTTCTCCGATAATGAATCCCCTGAATTTTATGATGGTTTCTTCAACAAAAATGACACCTTTAATGTTAATATGGATACCTATAACTATGATATAGACAACGAAATCTATCGACAATATTGTGACACCTATCAATATTCTCAAATAGCCAACAGGGGTGCTATAAGAGTTATAGACAGCTTTGTATATAATGACAGTGCCAATAATAAAATGCTGTACTATTGCTACTACACCATTACAACTTGGGGCGAGGGAGAAACCTTGGATACCTTGGATTACTACAGAGATGTAATTACGCTGAATACACAAGATAAAACCTTGAATGTTCAGCCTAGAATTGCCATTAAAACTGGTTTACAAGTACCAAAGGAGATAACAGGCTACCATGATTTTCACGGAGTAATTTAAAATAAACAATAAACTCAATCAACGTCACCCAAAAGTACAATGCTGATTGAGTTTATCTATTGCATATTAAACGAAAACGCTTCCCTAAAAAACAGGGAAGCGTTTTCAATAACACAACTATTTACAACTGCTAGAAACAAAGAATTCCTCTGCTAACCTAACAAGGAGTATTTATAATACTAATACACTAACAAAACATTAAGATTGTAAAATTTATATGATTACTTTTTATTAAAGTAACTCTTTAAGCACTCAGGCTCTTTAGCCTGCTTTAATCCCCACAAAGATACTTCGTCAACAGCTTTTTTTGCATTAAACAATGCTACACTTTTTATAACTGAAGCAAGTTTTTTATTCATAACATATTTTCCTCCTTTCATTAATTATTGATATAATAACTAATACAACCACCAATAATAATGTATACGACATAATAATCCCATAATTTTTATTAAACACAACTAACAATAAAACACCAATTAAACCGGTAATAAAAGCAATAACAACAGCTATAACCTTATACTTCTTTTTATCATTTTCTGCTACTTTTTTGTTGGCATTATCAATAGGACAAAAATAAGCAATTAATAAAATTGAAATTAAATCTAATATTAATACACAGGGTAAACTACATAAGTCTTTGGTTAAATTATAAATAAATAACAACACTGAAAAACAAATGCAAAAATATAAATTACACTTAAAATATGTATTAGCGTGAAATCCACCTGTGTACTGCCTTAACGGTACAAAACATAACAAAAACAGAATACTTTCTAAAAAATTACCAGATATAGCCCCTATAGCTATAATTAAAACAAAATTCAACAGCGAAGATATAGTAATTTCTAACCCATATTTATACACACTTATTTCTTTTGGGTCATCTGACAGTTGATTTTGTTTAAGAAGAAAATTTAATAGCTTTTGTGTAACCTGCTCAATCATCTTTTACCTCTAGGTTTCTTTTCTTAAACATACTATAAAGATTTGATAATTTCAATATAACAGGCATAAGATGAATTATTGTGGCACAAGATGTAACACAATAACAAAAAGTAAAACACCAATTAAAATTTTACGCAATTTTAATTGGTGTTTTACTTTAATTATACATATTTTTATTCAATATAACCCTACAGCAAAAATAATTATCTTCTTCGTAAAAATCACTTATTCCAGTATATTTTTTAGCAATATCCTTAATTATTTTTGTACCATAACCGTGGCTGTTTTTATTTGCTTTTGTAGTAAAAAGCAATGGGTTATTATGCAATACAGAGTCACTTATAGTATTTTTCATAAAAAAGCTATAGTTATTTTTATCTGATGTAATTGATAAATTTATAACCTTTTTACCATTTTCAATTTTGTTGCAGGCTTCAATAGCGTTGTCGAACATATTACTTAATAAATTGCTAAGGTCAATATCTTCTACACCGCTAAAATCAGATACCGACATAACAGAAATATCAATGCCATAGTTTTTGGCAACCGTAGATTTAATATTTACTATAGAATTTACAATATCGTTATTGGTATCTATAAAAATCTCTGAATTTTCTATTTTACTATAATTACTTTTTATGTAATCCTGAGCCTTTTCAATTTTGCCCTCTTGCAGAAGATTGTCAACAACTGCGATATTGTTTTTATAATCGTGACGCATTTTTCTTATAATATGATATTCGCTTTTGGCATTATCTATAATTTTTTTCTGATATACTTGTTGTAGCTTTAGTAGCTCATTTTCCTTAATTGCTCTGTTTTTCTTACTAAGGTCTACCACCAAAAATACTGTTACAATATTCATAAGTGCAATACATAAAACAGAAAAAACTACAAATAATCTGCCAGTGTCATTAATATGCTGTAATGATATTGTATTAAGGCAAAATGCTATTACCACACTTAATACTAATACAGTTATAATTAACGACCACTCACGGGGTTTAAGATTTCCGTCTTCATCTTTTTGCTTGCAAAACAAACCCAGCGTAATCTTGTATATATACAGAATTATAAGCTGGTTTGCTACAATACTTATAAAACGCTCTATACCCTGAACAGATATTATTTCCTCAAGTGACATATCAAATAAGGTTGAGAAAAAGTTAGAAACAATAGCTGTTATAACCAAAATACATATAACAGAAAAAGAATTTACAAACAGCTTTTTAAGAATATTTCCTTTTAGGCTTATAAGGGAATATAGAAAGCCTATACCTATAATTAGAATAAAAAACAATCCGTCAAAGGTAACTATATGATTAACAATAGTAAGGGATAACGCCATAATGCCAGCTGATAACAAGCCTCCATTTTTAACAAATGTTCTACCCTTTTTGTCCCCCATAACGCTGTAAGCGTAATTGGATATAATTACACCTTGAAAAATGTTCACTAAAACTTCTAGCAAAAACCACAAAAATTCCGTCATACTTTTGACCTCAAGTAATGTGTATACAAATTATCCACAGATTTTTTATAGTTTCTGCTCATAGGTAATCTTTTTCCGTTTTCTATTCTAACTTCGTCATAATTATTATCTATAGAAATTATATAACGCATATTAACTAAATACTTTTTATGTATTTTCATAAAATCAAGGTTAAGGTATTTTTCTTCACAATTTTTCATTGTTTCTCTCACCTTTATTTCGTTATCAACATTATTTACATAGTATTTAATATAATGTTTATCACTTTCAATATACATAATATCTTTAACTTCTACAGAAATTTTTCCTTTTGTATTATCATCAAATATTATTAATTCATTTTGCTTTAAGTGTCGCAACAGTTGATTTAGAACCTTAATTAAAACTTTTTCCACAGGTTCTGCACCTGTTTTTCTTATAAAATTAAATGGTTGAAAATCAAAAGATTCATAAACAAGCTCTGAATGGCTTGTAATAAAAATTATATAGCAGTTATCATTACTTTCTCTTAGTTGCTTTGCAATATGAAACCCTGAAATACTTGGCATATCAATGTCAAGAAAAATAATGTCGTAATTCACGTCTTTATGTTTAGCTAAAAGTAAATTTCCGTCAACAAATTTATCAATTTCAAATGTCTGATAATTTTCCCTAAGATAATTATCTATTATGCTAGATATATTATCAAGGATTACCTCGCTATCGTCGCATAATGCTATTTTAAACATGGCCTCCTCCAGTTAGCCCCATATTATGGAGCAATCTATAATCGTTAGGTTTTCTTAGTTGTGTTGTTTAGTTGTGTTATAAAATATGTTATTTACTACAAATATATAAAGTTATAAAAATTAAAAGTAATATCTACTCCCTTTCAACGTATTAATGCTACATTAACACAATTAGTAAAAAAGACTATTATTATTTTCCTATATTTTGTTCAATTAGTCAACACCCTTTAGGCAAATTTTCTATTTTAGAAAAAAATTTATTACTTAAAAGCATTAAATTCTAATATTAGAATACAATTTTTCTAAACAAATTAAATTACAATCACAAAAATAATTGTGATATAATATATCAAAAAATTTATACCGCCTACTTTATACAATTATTTATATTTATTGATTATATTGTAGAAAATAGTTGAATTTAATAAATTAAAGGTGTACAATTAAAACAGTGTAAGGCTTGTGGGTAGTATTAAAACTATACAGCACAGTTATATTATACAATTTGTACTGTGTTAACTTTACGCTAGGGTAAATATTTTTTGAATGGTGGTAATGCAAAAATGAGCAAAACTGTAATAGTTGAAACATCAGCTCGTCATATTCATGTAACACAGGAGGTTCTTGAAAAGCTGTTTGGAGCAGGTGCCGAATTAACAAAGAAAAAGGATTTGTCACAGCCTGGACAGTATGCTTGTGAGGAAAAGGTTACAGTTGTAGGCCCAAAGGGTGAGTTCAAAATGACAATTCTTGGACCTGTAAGAAAAGCAACACAGGTAGAGCTTTCTTTGTCTGACGCAAGAAAAATTGGAATTGTTGCACCTGTAAAAGAGTCTGGTGACATAGCAGGTACACAGGGTTGTAAATTAGTTGGCCCAGCAGGTGAGTGCGAAATTACAGAGGGTGTTATTGCAGCAAAAAGACATATTCACCTCGACCCTGCAACAGCAGATGAGTATGGTTTAACAAATGGACAAATCGTGTGCTTAAAGGTTGGCAATAACGGCAGAAATCTTATTTTTGATGATGTTGTTATAAGAGTAAACGAAAACTTTGCACCAGCAGCACATATAGATACTGATGAATCTAACGCTGCCGGCTTAGTTGGCACTGTTGACGGTGAGATTATAGTATAATACTACATAAACAGATAAAATTTACCCCTGCTCACAAAAATGAGCAGGGGTTTGTGTTTATATATTTTGTGCAATATAATTACTCAGTCATAAACATAATACCCAATGTATCTGGGCCACAATGAGATGAAATAACACAGCCTGCACGAATAACTAAAACCTCGTCAAAGAAATTTTTACTGTGTACCAACTGACATAGGCTTTCCAATGTTTCTTCCTGTATGCCTGCGTGTGTAATTATAGCTCTTTTTTTGCTTATAGCTGGGTCAGCTAATTTATCGTTTACATACTGGCTTAGCACCTTAGATAGTTTACCACGATATTTTTTACCTACAGTCATACTTCCGTCAGCATTATTTACCTCTATACAAGGCTTAATACCAAGAAGATTTGCACCTAATACAGCAACTGTTGAGCAACGACCACCAGCTTTTAGATAATCTAACTTATCCACTATAAAGCTACCGTGTACTTTTTTAGTTAAATGACTTAATCTTTCTGCAATTTCAGCCGCAGCCATACCCATTTCAGCCATTTCAACAGCCTCAAGCACAAGCAAACCAGTACCTGTTGACAAATTGCAAGAATCTACAGGATAAACATTGCCAAGCTCTTGTGCAGCAAGTTTACTTTGTTGATGAGAAGTTGACAAAGCACTGCCTATGCTTATGTGTACTATTTCGTAACCTTTGTCAACGTAAGGCTTAAACTTATCTATATACTCCTGCATATTTACAGCAGATGTTTTTGGCAGTGTACCTGTTTTCTCAAAATGAGCATAAATATCATCAGGTGTAATATCAACCAAATCATCGTGTGTACTCTCTCCTAATGTAACGTGTAAAGGAGTTGTAATTATATTGTATTTTTCCAGTATATCCTTGGGTAAATCGCAAGTGCTGTCTGCACTTATAATAACTTTTTTATCCATAATATAACCTCTCAATAAAATAATTAATTTTTTTCAAAATGTATTAATTTTGTAACAAATTTATTATATAATAGTTTTATTAAAAATGCAAAGCATATTTTACAGAAAGGAAGATTTATTATGATAAATAAGATTATATACGGTAACCCTATGGATACTGGTGCAGTTGTAGCAGATGTTCAAGAGGGAGATCTTAAATTTCTTACATTGGAAGAAAGCAGTAAAGAAGTAATTTTTGTAGCAAATCTTGCTGAGAATGATATTGTTTATGGCTTGGGAGAGGCTGTAAGAGGAATTAATAAGCGTGGTTGGAAATATGTAAGTTTCTGTGCAGATGACCCTATGCACGTTGAAAATAAAGAGTCTTTATATGGGGCTCATAATTTTATTATGGTATGTGGCAAGGATAAAAAGTATGGAATTTTTGTTGATTTTCCAGGTAAGGTTACTTTTGATATTGGCTACAGTCATTTGGACAAACTTACTATAACTGTTGATGGCTTAGATGTTGCTGTATATATTATAGAGGCTGACAGTGCTATTGAAATTGTAAAAGAAATGCGTCAGCTTACAGGTAAAAGCTATATAGCACCTATGTGGGCATTTGGTTACCAGCAGTGCCGTTGGAGCTATATGAATGCAGATGAGGTTCGCAACGTGGCAAAAGGCTACCGTGACAATAATATGCCTATTGATGCTATTTACCTTGATATTGATTATATGGAGGACTACAAGGACTTTACAATTAATGACCAACGCTTTCCTGACTTTGAGAATTTTGTAGCAGAAATGAAAAAGGAAAATATCCGTCTTGTTCCTATTATAGATGCAGGTGTTAAAATTCAAGAGGGTTATGACGTTTATGAAGAGGGCGTAAAAAATAACTACTTCTGTAAAAATGAAAAGGGCGAGGACTTTATTGCTGCTGTATGGCCAGGCTTAACACATTTTCCTGACTTTTTCAAACCAGATGCAAGTAAGTGGTTTGGCAGTAAATACAAGGTGCTTACTGATATGGGAATAGAGGGCTTTTGGAACGATATGAACGAGCCTGCTATCTTCTATACTAAGAAAAAGCTGGACGAGGCTTGGGAAAAGGTATTTGAATACAAGGATAAGAATTTGGATATTAACTCTTTCTTTGAGTTTAGAGATATATTCTCTAATTTATTAGACTATACGGAGTTTTACCATAATATAGACGGAAAACAGATTAGACACGACAAGGTGCATAATTTGTATGGATACTATATGACAAAAAGTGCTTCTGAGGCTTTTGAGGATATTATACCAGACAAGCGTACACTAATGTATTCTCGTTCTTCTTACATTGGTATGCACCGCTATGGTGGTATTTGGACAGGAGATAATCAAGCTTGGTGGTCACATTTGTTATTGTCAATTAAGCAAATGCCATCTCTTAATATGTGTGGCTTTATGTATGTAGGCTCTGATATTGGTGGATTTGGTGCAAATACAACAGAGGACTTGGTTTTGCGTTGGACAGGCTTTGGTGTGTTTACTCCATTAATGCGTAACCACGCAGCATTGGGTACTCGTATGCAAGAGTGTTATCAGTTTGATAATACAGATAAATTCAGAGATGTATTACAGGTGCGTTATAGATTAGTTCCATATATTTACAGCGAGTATATGAAGGCCTGCTTAAATGACGGTATGATGTTTAGACCTGTTGCTTTTGACTATGAAAACGACCCATTTGCTACACAGGTTGAGGACCAGCTTATGGTTGGTGACAGCATAATGATTGCCCCTGTTTATCAACAAAACGCATTAGGCAGATATGTATACTTGCCAGAGGATATGCTTTTTGTAAAGCTAAGTGGTGACAAGGTAGTATGCAAACAGCCAATGACGAAGGGACATCATTATATAGATGTAGCTATGAACGAAGTACCACTATTCATTAAAAAGGGTGCAGTTTTGCCATTGTGTCAGCCTGCATTATCTGTAGAGGACTTAGAGCGTAATAATCTACAGCTTATTGCATATGGTGATAATGCTAAGTTTGATATGTATATTGATGACGGTATTTCAAAGCAATACAGCACAGACACAACAGAAATTAAGGTTACAAATAACACAGCAACCTGTAACAGTACCGAGCTTAATCTGTATGTACTATAATGGGGTGATTTAATGGAGAAAGCCTTGAAAAAATCAAAAAATAAAACTATTAACCTTGAAAAGAAAGAGAAAGTTCCCCTAAACAAACGCTATACATTAGGAGAAGAAATTTTCAACTCAGTATCCCATGGTATAGGAGCGTTACTTGCCATTGCAGGCACAGTGGTTCTTATAGTAATGTCTGCACTTTATACCGACCCTTGGGGAATTGTAAGTGCTGCAATTTATGGTGGTACGCTAATTATATTGTACACTATGTCTACATTATACCACGCATTAACAAACGAAAAAGCCAAATATGTTATGCGAATAATGGACCACGCAACTATATTCCTGCTTATTGCCGGTACCTATACACCAATAACTCTTTACACTATGAGAGGGCCACTTGGTTGGGTGCTGTTTGGATTTGTTTGGGGAGCTGCAATACTTGGTATAGTATTCAATTCCATAGACTTAGAAAGATTTAAGAAAATATCTTTGGTATGCTATATTGTTATGGGCTGGGCAATAATTGTGGCAATAGTTCCACTTATTAAATCCATGCCAACAATCTCTTTGATATTTTTATTAGCAGGCGGACTAACCTACTCTGTTGGAATTATATTTTATGCTATTAAAAAGATAAAATATTTTCATTCAATATGGCATTTGTTCACTGTAGGCGGAAGTGTATTGCATTACTTTGCAATTTTAACAGCTTTCTTAAATTAATAAATATAAAATATTAAATATTAAAAGCAACAGCTATTTCCGTAAAGGAATGGCTGTTGCTTTTTCTTTGCTGTTATAACTGCTGTTTTAATAGTAAAAATAACAAGGCAGTAACGCTATTTTTGCGTACTGCCTTGTGTTGTGTAAAAGTATTAATATATAAACTTGCTATTAATCTTATAAATTAATATTAATCCTGACTAGGTGCGTCTGACTTTGCACCAAGTGTTATGGTTAGTTTAATCTCTTTAAAGTCACCATTTACCTGCTGACGCTTTACAACTATCTCTACTTTTTCTCCTGCACTCTTAGTCTTTAGTCTTGACTGCAAGCTCTGCATAGAGTTTATATCTCTTCCGTCAAATTTTACAATAACGTCACCTGCGTGAATACCACCATCATATGCAGGTGAATTGCTATTAACCTGAGATACATAAACGCCCTTTGGCAAACCAAAGCTTTCTGCATAACTATCTGTTACATCTATACCTGATATACCCAAATATGCCTGCTTACTCTCTGGAATTACAGTTTGATTAATTAAATCATCAATAATAGGACTAGCATCTGATATTGGTATTGCATAGCCCATACCCTCAACATCTGTGTCTGAATATTTTGCTGAGTTTATACCAATAACATTTCCGTTCATATCCAACAACGCACCACCACTGTTACCAGGGTTTATAGCGGCATCTGTTTGGATAAGTGACATAGTGTTATCTGTAAGCTGTACATCTCTTTCCAATGCACTTATATAACCAACAGTTACAGACTGACCATAACCCAAGGCATTACCAATGGCAACAGCAGGCTGACCTAGTTTTAGACTTTCTGAATTACCCAAAGTTGCTACAGCAATATCTTTCTTTGTTTCTGACTCTATGTCAGACAATTTAACTGCTATAACAGCCAAATCATAGTCTGCGTCTGTACCTTTAATAGTAGCAGAGCAAGACTTGCCGTCAATAAAAGATACACTTATCTTATTTGCACCCTCTATAACGTGGTTATTAGTTACTATTAAAAGCTCGGAATCATTTTGAGAAATTATAATGCCAGAACCACTGCCCTCTGTTTCGTACTCGTAGGTGTCGCCACCATAATTGCCAAAACCGCCAAAGCCTCCAAAACCACCAAAGCTGTCAAAAAAGTCGCTATATGGGTTTTCAACCTCTGTAGTTGCTTTTACATTAATAGAAACCATAGATGGCATAACATTATCTACAACAGAAGCAACATCATAAGTAGTTGTTACTACTCCACCAGATGAATTTTTAATTGTAGATGAAGTATTATTCTTGTTGCCACCTGTAGCAGTTGTGTCACCACCTAACATACTGTTACCAAGGTGATTAACCCCCAGCATTGTTCCACCTGCTATTAGTCCAAAGCATAAAGCAGCAATTATAAGTTTTAATGCACCCTTACCACCTTTTTTATCCTTTGGTTTGCTTACAACAGCTTGCTGTGCAATAGACTGGTAACCGTTGTCATAATTAAAGCCACTGGCACCTGTACCATTACTATTTGGTGTATTATTCCCGGCAGTGTTATAGCCTGTGTTTTGTGTACTGCTTTCAACAGGGCTATAGTTTGTTTGCTGTGGTTGAGCAGGCTGGTTTGAATATGGATTTGAATAGCCATTGCTTACAGGAGTATTATTTGTATACATATTGCTGTAAGGATTGTTGTTACTGCTGTTATTATTTCCATAACTTGAAGCATATGGATTTGCTTCTTGCTGGTTATATTTATTTTCTACGCCATTAAAATTATTAGATACAGTTTCAGATTTTGATGTATTATCTGAATATGTGTTAAAATTGTCGTTATATTCGTTATTGTTATTATTATTGCTACTGTTATTATTCATAAAATTCATTCCTCTCTTATGTTATCTGTAAATGTCTATAGAATATATTTGTTTTTTGATTTGAGTATATAATAAACCCACTTCCTTGAAGTTTTCTTGAAAATTATTTTAATTTGCCAATATTAACAAAAAATTCAATATATTCATATCTTATACATAAGCATTAAGTATTATCCTTGTAATACAACATACAGTGGCAATATCCTGTAAAATTCGGGTCGGCTATTTGCTCTCTAAACTCCTTGCATATGCATTTATTTTCCTCTGTTTTAGCAAGTCTGCAAGGGCAATATCCGTCTTTCTTTTTTAATCCCTCTTTTATTTTTGCTACCATTTCCTTATCTGGATTTAGTTTTATCATTTTGTCACCTTTAATTAATGTATAAATTTTTATTTATATACTATATTTTCATAGTTAAACTTATTCTTCCTTTTTTGGTATCAACATCTAAAACCTTTACAGTAACAATGTCACCAACTTTAAGAACCTCGCTTGGATGCTTTATATATTTGTCACAAATTTGAGATATATGTACCAAACCGTCTTGATGCACCCCAATATCTACAAACACACCAAAATCTATTACATTACGCACAGTGCCTTTCAGCTCCATACCCTGTTTTAGATAATTTATATCCATTACATCTGTTCTAAGCATTGGTGCTGGCAATTCATCTCTTGGGTCTCTGGCTGGTTTAGATAATTCCTTTAGAATATCCTGTAAAGTTGGTACATCTATGTCTGTTTCTTTTGACAAAGTAACAATGCCAAAATCGTTTGCTTGTTGCACTATATTAGGCAAACCTGCTTTTATTTGCTTTTTATCATAACCCAACACCTGTAAAAGCTGTTGGGCAGATTTATAGGACTCTGGGTGAACAGCGGTATTATCCAAAGGATTACTGCTTTCTGCAACTCTTAAAAAGCCTGCACACTGTTCAAATGTTTTTGGCCCCAGCTTAGGCACTTTTTTAAGCTCTGCTCTTGATTTAAAAGCTCCGTTTTCTTCTCTATAGGCTACTATATTTTTGCATACCGCCTCACTTAATCCAGACACCCTTTTTAACAAAGCTGGTGAAGCTGTGTTAAGGTCTGCTCCTACTGAGTTTACACAATCCTCTACAACGCCGTCCAATGCCTCGCCTAATCTTTTTTGTGGCATATCGTGTTGATATTGCCCTACGCCTATTGCCTTTGGCTCTATTTTTACCAATTCTGCAAGAGGGTCTTGCAAGCGTCTAGCTATAGAAACAGCACTTCTTAATGTTAAATCTAATTCAGGTAATTCAGACACAGCTAGTTTTGATGCTGAATAAACAGAGGCACCGGCTTCATTAACTACCATATAGCTTACAGCTCTATCTGCTGATTTTATAACATCTACTGCAAAAATTTCTGTTTCTTTAATTGCTGTACCATTGCCAATAGAAATAATATCTACACTATACTTATTTATCAGCTGTAACAGCTTCTCTTTAGACTGTTTTACCTTAACTTCTGAATGAGTTGGATAAATAACATCTGTATCAAGAACCTTACCTGTTGAATCTACCACAGCAACCTTACAGCCTGTACGGTAACCAGGGTCAAGACCCATTACAATTTTTCCCTTTACAGGAGTCTGCATAAGTAGCTGTTTTAAATTTACAGCAAAAACTTTAATTGCACTTTCTGATGCTTTTTCCGTTAAGTCAGCTCTTATTTCTCTTTCAATAGACGGATATATAAGTCTTTTGAAAGCATCATCACAGGCGTTTTTAATAATTTCTCCACAAGGTGACTGTTTATTTGTTATTGTAAGTGAGTAAATAACATTTAACAGCTTTTCCTCTGGTACAGTAACAGTAACCTTTAGAAATCCCTCTTTTTCACCTCTGTTTACAGCTAAAACCCTATGCCCTGCTATTTTGTTAACAGGCTGATTAAAGTCGTAATACAGGGTGTAAACGCTGTCGGCATTTTCATCAACAGCCTTAGATTCTACTATACCATTAGTAAATGTTAGGTTACGCATACGCTTTCTAATTTCTGTATTGTCAGAAATAGACTCTGCTATTATGTCCATTGCCCCTTGTAAGGCATCTTCAGCTGTTTCTACACCTTTTTCAGTATCAATATATTTAACTGCATTTGACAAAGGATTAAAATTATTCTCCTGCTTCAATATGTCATCAGCTAATGGTTGCAAGCCTTTTTCCTTAGCTACAGAAGCTCTTGTTTTTCTTTTTGGCTTAAATGGTCTGTAGATATCCTCTAACTCACTAAGAGTTACTGCATCTAACAGCTGTTTTTCAATTTCTACCGTCATCTTTTCTTGTGACTCAATTAGATTATGTATTTCTTCTCTTCTTTTATCCAAACCCTTTAGATAATCCAGCCTTTCGCTGATTTCTCTAATAACTTGGTCGTCCATAGTACCGTGCATTTCTTTTCTATAACGAGCAATAAAAGGTATGGTGTTACCCTCATCTAACAGAGCAATTATATTTTCCACATATTTTTCCTGTGTGTTAAACTCTTTTGCTAATATAACTGAATAATTCATTTTTCCTCCAACATTAAACACTTAAATTATAATACCGTTACAATGGTCAATTTCGTGTTGAATAATCTGTGCTGTATAATCCTTAAATTCTCCTGTATGCCATTTAAAGCCTTTATCCTGATATTTCACTGTTATCACACGGTAACGCTTTGTTGGACGCTGACCACTGAGTGACAAGCACCCTTCCTCTGTATCATAAGGATTTGATTTTTTTATTATTTCCGGATTTAGCATTGTTAAACAGCCACCACCAAAGGCAATAGTTATTATTCGTTTTTTCTCACCTATCATATTTGCTGCCAAACCCACACAATATTCTCTATTAGCTTTAAGGGTATCCTCTAAATCTTTTGCCACACTTAAATCTAACAATGTTGCATCTTCTGATTTTTGCCCCAAGAAAAATATATCCTTAACTATCTTTCTTTCCATTTATAGTCACCTACATCATACATCATATTTTTTAATATTAATAGTTTATCACACAAGGTATCACTTTTCAACATTTTAACAACTGTCCCCCTTTGCTCTGCTGTTGACATAGAATTTAATAAATAGTAAAATATTTCATCATATTAAAATAATATATACGGAGTATAACAATGATAATTAAAAATGCTATATTACACATTTTAGATTATAAATCTGACATATGTGTATTTTCTCAACAGCTTTTAGATTGTTCAAATACAGCAACAAGTGAATATATTGAAAAGCACCTTGAAAAGCTACACAAGGACAGCAGTTGCAAAAACGGTGAATTTTTGCAGGAAAGTCAATTTGCAAATTTTTTAGGACAATACAAAAATCAAGCAATTACATTTATAGATTTTTCTAACTGGATAGGCGATATACTTCATCAAAAAATATCCTTAGCAGACAAGCAAGAATCAACAGACCTATTAATTGTTGACTACATTTATGAGGACATCTCATATTTTGCAGTGATGGTTTTGGTGAATAAATCTGCATATACTCATCAAGTATACAGTGATGAAAACGGTGTATATAACGACATTGCCTTGCATTATGCTATATTGCCAAGTACATCACAAAGAGCAGACTCTTTTGCTGTTATTAACACAAATGATATGACAATTCTTTTTGTTGATAAAAGCAAAATTATAGACGGAAAAAGAGCCTATGTATTACAGCAAGACCTGCTGGAGTGTACATCTAATGTATCTACAAAAGAGGCTGTAAAAATTGTAAAGGAAATTACCACACAGGTTGCAGAGGAGTATGGCACAAACACAGCAGTGGCTATTTCCAGAGCAAAAAGCTATATTATGGAAAATTCAGAGGTTGCCGACAGCTTTTCCACAACACAACTTGCTGAAGCTGTATTTTCAGATGCACCATTTATGAAAGAGGCTTTTGAACAGAAAGCAGAAGAAAAG
>JAXKHT010000133.1:0-3092 GCA_036549705.1 Acutalibacteraceae bacterium
TCCACCTTTGCATATTCAAAAAAATCTGCGAGGTCTGTTTCTTTGAATGTTCTGAGCACAAGCCTTTCGGTTTTAATCAAAACTTCTGATATATCAATTTCTATATTCATTTGGTAATACTCCTGTCATTATATTTTATATCTAATTTTCTCGCTTTTATAACAAATGCTGTTGGTAACATCAATGATTTTCTACCAAAATCAGAGGTTGATTCTATCGCACTATCTCTATCAGTTTCCTCAACAAGCTGTTCAATAACAAACCCGTTTCTTGCCAAAGCATTGATATATGTACTCAGCATACGATTCGACAGCATTATGCTTTTATCGCTCATATCTGCACAATACCACTCTTCATTGAAATATGAGTTGCTAAAAATCAGTTGTCCGTTTTCAAGTGAAACACATTTATGAATTGGATGAGACCAACCAAAGACGAAGATACCTCCATCTTTAAGATAAGAATTGATGAGGGCAAATGTTGTATCTAAATCAGTAGTCCAGCCAATACCATAGACAGAGTAAACAACATCAAAATAATTATTATGTAATCCGCACTTTTTCTCCATTGGAGAGCAAATAAGGTTAGCATCTATATTTTTAGATTTTAGATATTCTTGTGTTCTATCAATTTGATTAGATGAAATATCCAAACCCCATAAATCAGTAGCTCCTAACTTTGATACATACTCTAATGAGTGACCGTTACCACAGCCTATTTCTAAAACACTTTTTCCTGATATGTCTCCAAGCAAATTCAGTTTATCCTCTGAGGGTAAAAATCCACCCCAACTTGGTAATGCGGTTGCTCCTAAAAATTCACTTCCTATTGTGTCCCAAAACTCAGTATTCGTCTTGTGAGCAACTTCGGTAACCATATCTATATTTTTAGATTTGCCTAATACTTCGCTTCCTATTATGTTTTTCTTAATTGTTTCTGATTCTTTAATTAGATTCATTATATTTTCCTCAGCTTTCTGTTTGTAGTCGGTATCAGATAGCCGTTTTCCTGAAAACAATTCATTTAGATTGATATTTAAAACATTACAAATCATTGGAAATAGAGAAACATCGGGCATTCCGTTACCACATTCCCACTTGCTAACAGATTTGTCGCTAATACCAAGAATTTCAGCGAACTCACGCTGAGTCAAATCTTGTTGCCTTCTCATCTCAGCAATAAATTTTCCGATTTTAAGTTGGTCCATATACCGACATCTCCTTACTTAAGGTTATTCTATAATAAATCTGCTATTTATCACACCTACTATTAGTAGAATTCTACTTATTATTTTATCATACAGTATAAGATTTATCAATAAAAAGCACCGCCAAGTAAGGGTATTAAGCCTACTTGACGGTGTTGTTGTAATACTTATTAATTACCTGTACTCTTATAATATCTCATACTGAACTTAAAGAAAAAGTATGCGATTACATAAAGAATAATCCCTACAAACGGTGAGATATACATAAACCACTCAGGGTATGCTGACATATCGGGATTACGCAGTAAGAACTGTGCAGGGAAATAGTTTACAAATGCAAAAGGAACTACAAATATAAGAAGTGACTGTATAAACTTGTTGTAAATACTGATTGGGTAACCTGCAAATTTTCTGAGATTCCAATACATAATTTCCTTTAAACTCTGTGTTTCAATGAAATAAAAGCTGATTGCTGAGAAGAACAGGAAAACTGCACCCTGAATAAGCACACCGCTGGCGATTGAAATTACATAATATAGAATCGTGATAAAATTCCATTCTATGCCAACATTATTTGCCGACAAAATAAAAAGAGTGATTCCAAGTGTTCCGTGACCAAGAGCTGCCAGCCAGTCAGCACCGCACAGTACAAGCTGGGTAAGTATTCCACGAGGTCTTACCATAACTCTGTCGATATCACCGTGCTTTATCCAATCCGAGAAATCTCGCAGAGCCATAAAGAATACTATAAAAATTGCATATGTAATAAAAATCAAGCTAAACAAGAACATAAGCTCGTTTATATCCCAGTCATTTATAGTATCAAATTTCAGCAAAGCCAGATACATTGCAATAATTCCTGCCGCTTCTCTGAAAAATACAGCAAAAGATGAAATTATGGAGTCAAGTTTGTACTGAAAGCGTGTTTTGATACCTGATTTTGCATAAGCAAAAAATAACGAAATTATATCTTTCATAACTTAACCTCCCTGAACCACAAGTCGTTTTATGCCTTTTCTCCACAGAAGCTCACCAATAGCATAGAGAATTCCTATCCATAAAAGCTGTCTACCGAAATTTAGCATTATTTCATACCCTTGCAACTGTCCGAGATATAACTGAACAGGAGTGAAAAAGATAGAATCAAATGGTGTAAACTTTATTATTTTTAGAATAGGTTCAGGCATAAACCAAAGTGGAAGCAAAGCACCTGATAATATATTCACTATTACATTTTTGATTGTGACAAGTCCCCATACATTAAACAGCCAAAAAGCTAAAGTCTGAACTATAAAACTGATGTGCCACAATACTATGTATCCTAAAACTGCACTCACAAGGCAAAGAGCTAAGTCAAGCATTCCTGCTGGGGGCTCTATTGGGGCAAAAATCATAGCTACTATTACTGCCGGAATGAAGTTGAAAACAACTTTAAAGAATCCGTCACCCAAGTCCTCAAACAACATTCCGAATTTAAAATTCACAGGTTTCAAAAGCTCGTTTGCTATTGTGCCTTGCTTAATTTTATCCTGCAAAAACATTTCATTCTTAGAAAAAGCACTTGTAAGTCCCAACGAAATAATAAAGTTTGTAGTTACCATTGAGAAAGTAATTCCGTCAACTTCACTCGCTCCACCATACAAAGCTTTGTATATACACAAGTACACTAAAAAATTCAGAATAGTATTCACAATGCCCATTACATATTCAAAACGATACGCCATATTATTTCTGAATTTAATAGTGGCAATTTGTATGTAAGTATTCATAGAGTACACCTCCGTATTCAATTTAGAACGAGTTTGCCCTGATAAATATCACGGATAATTGCATCAATTTCAGGTTCTTTTACTGAAATATCCTTTATATTGTAGTTGTTAAGCAA
>JAXKHT010000017.1:0-2493 GCA_036549705.1 Acutalibacteraceae bacterium
AAATGGACTTGCCATAACAGCAGGGTCAAAACCAATCTTCTTTGCTAACATTGGCAATACACAACCAATTATCTTTGCCACAAATACCGTTACTATTAGTGTTATGCAAACTACTAAAGATACAGAAAATCCTACACGGTCAAACAACATAAGTTTTGCAAAATTTGCTACAGCCAATGTAGCACCAGCAAGCAGTGCAACTCGTGCTTCTTTCCAAACAACCTTTAGCATATCCTTAAATTGAATTTCCCCTAGGGACAATCCTCTAATTACGGTAACAGATGTTTGACTACCTGAATTACCACCTGTATCCATAAGCATAGGTATAAATGCTGTTAATGTAACCTGTGCCGCTAATGCTTCTTCAAAGCTGGTAATAATCATACCTGTAAAGGTAGCTGAAATCATAAGTAGCAATAGCCAAGGAATACGCTTTCTCCATGTTTCAAATACGCCTGTTTTTAGATATGGCTTATCAGATGGTGTAATAGCGGCCATCACTTCCATATCCTCTGTAACCTCGTCTTCCATAACGTCAATAGCGTCATCTACAGTTACAATACCAACTAATCTAAACTCTTTATCAACAACAGGCATAGCCAAAAAGTCGTATTTCTTAAACTGATTAGCAACCTCTTCTTTATCATCTAAGGTATTAACAGCAATAATATTGCTTTCCATTATGTCCTGCACTATATCGTCATCATCGCTTAACAGCAATGTACGCATAGAAACCATACCAACCAGTGTACGGTTAGACTCTGTAACATAGCCTGTGTAAATTGTTTCTTTGTCAACACCTGTACGGCGTATGCGTTTAATTGCATCTTGTACCGTCATAGTTGGTCGCAGAGTAATATACTCTGTTGTCATAATACTACCTGCACTATCGTCAGGGTATTTTAATATTTCGTTTATGGCTTTTCTTGTTTCTGCATCGGCAGTGCGTAGAATACGCTTTACTACATTTGCAGGCATCTCCTCTACTAAATCAACCATATCATCCACATAAAGCTCGTCAATAATCTCTTTAAGCTCAGTATCACTAAAACCGTGGATAAGCATTTCTTGAGCATCGTCGTCCATTTCTACAAATGTATCTGCAGCAAGCTCTTTAGGTAGCAATCTAAACAATAGTGGTAGCATATTTTGGTCTAACTCACTAAACATATTAGCTATATCTATACCCTGCATTGTATTTAATACATCACGAATGGTAATATACTTTTTCTGCTCAAACAAAGACTCTATAGTTTTTGAAATAGCAAGGGTCGTACTCTTATTTTCCATGTTTATTTCCTCCTAATTATAAATTAAAAATAGTTAGAAGCATAGTAAACACAGCCAGAGCATCTATTGAAAATTTCAGTGAAATTGCACGCAAAAAGCGTGTTTACACATTATCAACAAAGGCCCCGGGGCTGTACTGTTACTACTTCCTGCGTCCATTTTTTTCACCTCTCTAAATAGTTAAATCAATCATACAGGTTACACCCATACAATGTTAATTTTACAGCAAAAATATTAAACAGTCAACGGTTTTTGACTGCAATTTTTCAAATTGCCAAAATTACAAAATGTTTATACAACACACTATGTCAAGTATTATCTTACCAACATATTATTACCATAAAACAAATCATAATACCAAAAATAACTGCATATATTCTAATACTAAAATCGTTATTACCCTTTACTTTCCTGTAGAACCAAAACCGCCTGTATTACGCTGGGTTTCTTCAAGGGTATCTACCACTGACACAGTAGGTATACAAACAGGCATAACAACCATTTGTGCTATGCGGTCATTTGGATTTACTGTATATGGTTTATCACTTGAATTAAGAAGCCCTACACATAGCTCTCCACGATAATCGCTATCAATTACCCCTACACCGTTTGAAAGTGCAATACCGTGTTTTATACCTAAGCCACTTCTTGCAAAAATAAATGTTGCAAATTCATTGCTTGGCAACGCAACAGCAATACCTGTTGGAATTGTAACCCTTTGCTGTGGCTGTATTGTAACAGCTTCCTCTATACAGGCGTATAAATCCATACCGGCAGAGCCTTCTGTTGCTCTTGTTGGGATAACACGTCAATCTAATTTTGAAATAATTTTGTAATCAAAAACGAAGCCCAAATATGCGATAATAAATATGAGTGATGAAAATGAATAGCTTTGAAAAATTACAGAAAAAAATGATTCAAGTAGAAAAAGAATGTGAACACAAAGGTTATTACTACAAAATATCAGATATTTTAACAATAATGGTATTATGAATGGGCAAAAGCGAAACCAGCACAAGAATTCTTGAATAAAGAATTTAATATATATAAACTGCCATCAAGAGCACAATTTTACAATCTAATAGGATGTATGTGCTAAAATGATGTGACCCAATAAAAAAAGAGGGCTCTATAATAAATGTTGGGGTAAATAAAAATAGAGCCTAGAAAAATTAATAAAAAATATGGTCATCCCTTTTAGTC
>JAXKHT010000134.1:0-7120 GCA_036549705.1 Acutalibacteraceae bacterium
AAACATCTCTTCGCCGTTTTCTTTAAATCCTGCGGCTTTGAGCAGTAATATGCTGGTTTGTTGTTATCAAATACACCAAGGGTAATTTTCTCCGCTCCAAAAATATCAAAAGCATATTTAATTGCAAGTGTAAGCATTTGCTTTCCGTAACCCTTGCCTCTTTTTGAATCGTCCACAATTACAAAGCCAAAGCGAATTACCTTCTTTTCTTCATCTGTATATCTCAAAATCAAATGACCTACTACGCCACTTTCGTCAAACGCAGTTAAGGGATAAAAATTATCCGACTCAATGCAATCACCGTTGTTTCCAATATACTTATTGTTTATATCTTCACTTGTAATAGGGTAATCGCCAAATCTATCTAAACTCCATTTACGCAAAGCATCCTCGTCTTTTATCCAACTTACAATACATTCAGCATCGCAAGGCTTATAGTGTCTTAATCTTAATTCCATTTTATTGTCTCCTCGGCAAATTCAAGTTTGTTAATTTGAATATAGGTATTATAACATACAAAAATCGAATCACTAAAATTCTCCAAAGATTACCTACCCTATCAGTAAGCTATCTTGACTACTCAATAAATTTAAATTAGCTTAATTCTCGCGATTAATATGGTGCTGTATATTTTGGGATATATTCTTTAGAATTGCTATGGAACAATCAGGCTTTATTGGCACATTGGATACCTCGGCTAAATCGAACCACCTATATATCGCATCTTTGTTATCTTCAATCTCTCGTTCTCCTTCAAAGAACTCCAATTCATTGTTGTCATCCCTAAGTTGATAGAAGAAAATATATTGATGCCACGAATAGTCTTGTAAATCAAAAAAATTTTCTATCAATGCAATCATCTTATCGATTTGCAATCGAACACCAACTTCTTCTTCATATTCTCGAAGGACTGGGGAAGCAGTTGATTCACCAAATGTCACTTTTCCTCCAACAAATGTCCAAAAATAATCGTTCTTCAGTTTCGACAAAAATATCTTGTTGTCTTTTATACAAATACCATTTACGCGACAATTAAACCTTTTATGTTCATCTTGAAATTGAATATCTCTCATATTTGTTCCTCCGTCAAATTCAAGCTTGTTAATTTGAATAAGCGTATTAAAAATGCAAAAATTTAATTATTTCATTAATCCCTTTTAAATTGTTTTTATTAAGAGATTTACAATATTTTATCCAGTTCTACAGCCCTAATATTTTGAATCAATCCACAGACCTTACAACAAGAACATACGGTTTTACTTTTATTGCCAATTACTTTCTTTTCTTCGTTCTTTGGATAAAAATTTGCAACATACTTTCCTGCTAGAGTTCCTTCAATCAATTCTCCACCACATTCTACACATTTCTTTCCCATATTTTGTTACTCTCCTAAATATGAATTTAATAATCTAATAAAAAATATTAATAATAAGATTTTTTTACTTTTACGGTGAAATTACTTTTTATTTTACTTAATTTTCTTAGTACACAAGATTAAGATTATTTATAAAGTTTGTCTCTAACCTTTCTCATTTCTTGCCAGACATTATTTTGATAATTGCTTACCATAACAGAAATAATATTTTGGTCACGATTTATTTCAGATATAAAGCTGACACCAGGGTCAAAGCCCTGAAAATATGCAAAATCATTTCCGTCTGGATTATCGATTATCCACACACCGTAGCCATAATAGCCTTCTTCATAGTCATCTCCGTCACCACTTTGTTTGCTGAGCATTTTTGAAACCATTTCTTTGGAAATTAAATTGCCGTCTATAAGATTAGTCCAAAATTTAACAATGTCTTTTACTGTAATAAAAGCACCACCGGCACCTGTTCCTTTAGCATCTGTAGAATAAATGTTTGTGCGAAAATCATCTGTTTCTGGACAATAAATATAGCTGTTAGCACATTTTGCAGGTAATTTGTCAAGCTCATAATATCCAGTTGATTTCATATTGCAAACATCAAAAATATTTTTCCTAATATACTCATCAAAGTACATTCCTGTTGTCTTTTCTATTATGGAAGCCAACAACACATACCCTGAATTATTATACTGAAACTTCTCGCCTTTTTTGTACATCATAGGCTTATTAATAAACAAAGGAAATAAATCATTGTTATGCCTAATTTTATAATTTGGATAATCTACCCACAAATCCTCGTACTCATTCATAACAGTTTCGTCAAAGTAATCAGGGACTCCTGACGTGTGGTTAAGCAGTTGTTCTACTGTTACATCAGTATCAATATGGTGTAAATCAATATCAAGAAGATTACCCAACGTATCATTAAAGTTAATTTGACCTTTTTCGATTAACTTTAATATACTAACTGCTACAAAAACTTTTCCTGCTGAAGCACTTGCAAATTTAGTTTCTATTGCATTTGGAATTTCATTTGCCAAATCTGAATAACCTGTAACACTTTCGCAAATAACCTCACCATCTTTGACTATGTAAATATTCCCCTTAAAGTTACTGTCTATCATTTCTTTAATATTCATAATTAACCCCCTCCTAAAATACAATTCATTTCTTGACACTATTTTTTCCAACTACATACAATAATTTAACAAACATTAATCTCATTAAAATCTGTAACAGTAAAATTTACAGAAACTCCTTTAGACTTGAAACTTCTTAAAATTATCGTGTAACAGCTATTTCATATACAAAATTTAAGTTTTATAATTTAGTTTTTGGTAAAGTTATAATTCATCAGACTAACTAATTTGCAGAAATTATCTATTTGTTTTTACTGATTCACATTTAAATATCAGCACTTGTATTATTTCTTTTCTTGTAATAAAACATTACCAATGCAAAAGATATTAGTTGTCCAATTAAAATTCTTACAATTTGCATACTATCTGCTTCACCGTTAGATATTACATGTAGAAGGTTTGTTACAACTACATTGTTAAACAGGTGGTCACCTAGTCCCATCCAAAGTGAGCTTGTAATTTTATACAGCATTGACCATTTTATACTCATAATACCTGATAAGATTATATATCCAATTCCCATTACAAGTAGATTACCAAGGGACGAATTGCCGTCTATAAAATCTCTCATAGGCATAACCCAATGCCATACACCAAATAATAAGGCAACGAAAATTACAATGCCTTTGTAGCTCATTTTGTCTTCAAGCAAACTAGGAAATAAGCCTCTAAAAATTCCTTCTTCCATCCAAACATTTATAATATTAAAAGCAATGCAAAGTAATATAAACAAAATTCCGTTTTGTTTAACAGCTTCCCCACTTAATGCAAAACCACTTGTATAAATTGAAAGATGAACATCTCCGTTCATACAATGTAACAAAATACATTCCGCAAGATAAGCAACGGAAAAACATAAAGCCCCCAAAGCTAAACCGTTGAAAACATTCTTTATAATCTTAGTTTTAGTAAAACCAATGTTACCCCAAGAAAGCTTAGTAATAATAAGCATAACTGCCAAAACGCCTATGCCGAAAACCTTATGTAGAAAATTTTCAGCTAATATTGTTTCGTCTGTTTTTATAAAAAAGTACTCAATGATTCTTGCAAGGCTACAGATAGTGAAAACTATTGCACAGCTTAATATTGGTTTAGTGAAGATTTCTTTTTTCATTTTCAAAACCTCTTTAAATTTACGTATGTATAATAAGCATATTATATCATATAAGATATAAAAATTAAAGCTATCTGCACTTACTTGTAGCAGATAGCTTATCAAAGGATTTCAGTATTTGTGGGATTTCCTAATAAGAAAAAATAGATTAGTTTATATTTATACTATTCTTTATTCCCAATAATGATTGATATTAAGTTCTTTTATTTACTTGAGTTTAGTTCGTCAATTAAACGGTCTATATCCTCCAGATTTTTTGAATAGTCATCGTCGTCTGAAGACATTGAAGCCTGACTATTAAAGTACTCATCTGACAATGGATTCATTTTTTCTGGGTCTTTATCTGCCTTTTCTAGATTGTCGATAACATTATCAACCTCGTCTAGTTCATCATTAACAGATTTTTCTACATCTGAAATTTCAACCTTTTTGTTGCTTTCAGCAGACTCGTTTTCTTTAATCTCGTCTTTTTTGGTATCCTGTTCAATATTATCATTACCCTTGATTACATTCTTAACAACAGTTTTCTCTACAGAATTTGTAGTTAACTCTACCATCATAAACAATATGTACATTGAAAGAAGAACAAATGTAATAATATCTAAAGAACCTATTATGTTATATGTACCTGTTGTATGAATTTGGTCAATAGCATTTGCAACTGCATAAACTACTGTTACAATAAATCCAGGCATTCCGTAAAGCACAACGCTCTTTACAGGATTTCTACCCTTTATCCCTTGGTAAACCATAGATAGATTAAACACCGCCAAGGTTAAGAAAGCAATAGAGAATAAATTTGTCATATCGTAGGCGTGAACAGAATCTTTTCTGTATAAAACAAAAGTAGTAACTAGCTCTACACAGCACCATATTGGAGCAACTATAGAGAACAATCCCATTTTCTTAGCAAGATTTTTACCTGAAAAAGAGGAAATACCCATAATCAAAATTGCAATACCACCTAAAACACCAAATGCAATCTCAAGGGCTGTTAGAATAAATTGGTTATCTCCTGAATTAAGATTACCAACATTTATTCCTGCACTGAATATAATTACACCAGCTGTTAAAACGCCAAATAATCCACCCAAAAAATTACCCTTAATCTCGTAATAAGGTGATGTTTTTCTATCTGCACAGCACAAAATAATTTGTACCAAAAACAAAAACGCAATTAAACCAGTATAGACAAGCCACATATTGTCTGAACTTAAAAATCCAGAATCAACACCACTGTCAATAAATAGCTTTTGGTACACCCTAACAATTACAGATAAAATTGCAACTGGAATAAATGGTATCCAAGATAACTTAAATTTCATTTTTTCACCTCAAATATTAAATTGTATATAAAAAATACAAATACATAAATCATAATAACTGAAACAGTATAATAAACATTTATATATAGGTATTTTTCACCTTTATTAATTCTATTCTAATATTAAAGATAAGTCAATACAAAATTAATTAATTTACACTATGTTAAGAAAAGGAAAGAAAAATGTATGAAAAATGTATTTACAGTAATTTCTCTTGTTCTTATTATCTCTATTGTTCCTATAATTTCATTATTAACATCTAATAATGCGGAATTGGATAATCATCTAAATAATCAACCCAGCAATAAAACTCCAACAACATCTACTGACAAGAAAAAATCCAACAAAACAAAGGAAGCAAATGCTAAAACAGATAACAGTAAAAAACAAGGTTTTTTTAGGATTTATGATACCTCATCAAAAACTGTAATAGAGGTTTCTGACAATGAATTTTGTTGCAATGCACTAATCACTCAGGTTGAACCAGATTATCCACAGGAGGCTCTTAAAGCCTTAGCAATAACAATACATACATATTATTCATATCTTAGGGAAAAAGAACGAGAAAATGACAACAAGTATGATTTCAAGTGTAATAGCAAAATATGGGATATATACACATCTACAGAGGAAATAAAAGATAAATGGGGCGATACTTTCAATGAATCCTACAGTATATTTGAAAGCATTGCAAAACAAGTTGAAAATAAAATAATATACTATGACAATAAAATTTGTATGACACCTTTTTTTGAAATCTCCAGCGGAACAACAAACAGTTACAAAGATATTTACGGTACGCATATACCTTATTTATTAAATACCCCTTCTCCTTTTGATGCTACTGCAAACAATTATAAATTGATAACAACAATATCAAATAAAAAATTCTCTACTACCTTAAAATCAATAGTAGAGAATTATGATGAAAAAAATAATAATATTTCTAACATTGTAAAAAATGATTTTGGTAATGTAATTTCCTTGAAAATTGGAAACAACAAAATCACAGGGCAAGAATTTACAAATTCATTAAATTTAAGAAGCAGTTGCTTTGATATTGAAAAAGCAGATAACGGATATAATATAACCACATATGGATATGGAGAAAACATTGGGTTAAGTAAATATGGTGCATCACAATTAGCAGAAAATGGATATAAATATGATGAGATATTAAAATATTATTTTAATGGTGTGGAAATAAAATAATATTTTAGAATATATTTCTTAACATTGTTTATACATATTTATTTATCTTTTTTAGCCTTTGAAGGCTTTTTTACCTGTTTCATAACAGATTCAATAAGATCTGAAACATTAGATTTCTTTTCTTCTGCTGTGGGAATGGTTACTAGCTGTACATCGTTTTCTGAAATAACTAAAAAACTAACTGGGGTTAAGTTAACACCAGCACCAGAGCCAGCAGGTATTCTTTTGCGTTTTTTACTGTTGTCAGTTAATTCAGCACCACCGCCGGCAAAGCCTACAGATACTTTTGATACAGGTATAATAGTCATATTATTTACTTCAATTTTTTCACCTATAATAGAATTTGCATCTGCCAGTTGTTTTACTCGGTCAAATGTATCAGACAGCAAATTAAGCAAAGTGGTATTATTGTTTATATCATTATGATTACCCATTTTATTTATTCTCCCATATTTTATTCTTTATATGATTTATCAAAAAACGAATTGCTGCAAAAACACCAAATATTATTCTTATTGAAAAAACAATATCAAAATCGAAATGTGTAGATTCTCTTTCAAAATCACATTTAATGTCTATATTGACTTTCTTAGAGTCAACTTTAGTAATTGATGAAACATAACCAAGCAAAGGATAAATTGTTGCACAGGCAATTCCGTAATCGGTAGCAATTTTAGCAGGGTCATCTCCACCGCCAATATAACTAATAAAAAGCTTTTTTAATTTTACACGCTTAAAAAGCCATATAACTTCTTTTAATATTCTAGTAATTGTTCCTATTGTATCACCAAGATTAGTTTTACTTTTAGGAGAGGTTTTCTTTTCTTTTTGCTCTGCTTCTTTCTTTTAAGTCAGTTTCACCATCAACATCAAACGCATGTATTACATAATTCAATGGTAATGACAAACAAGCACCAATTAACACAACTGCACCAATTTGTGCTAAAAAGTCTGCTAG